>CBDUFM010000413.1:0-3724 GCA_965366325.1 uncultured bacterium | reverse complement strand
CCCTCGATGCCTATACGACCCTCTCCCAAGATGCAGAAGAGAGCGACGCCGTACGCGCCCAAGCCCTCTACAGATCCGCCCACTGCCTCATTAAATTGAAGCGCATACAAGAATCGCGACTACGACTTCTACAATTCATTCAGCGCTATCAAAACAGCATACATGTCATCGATGCACACCTCACCCTTGCAAACATCTGCATTGACTCCAATGACCAGGACCAGCTACTCAAACACTTACAAAAAATTGGTGACGTGTACCATGCTAACAAATCGACGCAGTGGATCTTTGAAAAATCAATAAACTTCTTCGAAGCACACTATCAATTAAGTCACGCCAGTTTTATTGAAAAAGACAGCATACGCCGAACGCTAGCCTTTGCCGATCGCATTCAAGAGTTAGAGCGCTACGCCGGCTATCACATTCCCGAACACTCTAGCTTAGCCAAATCAAACTGTGCCTATAATTTACTCAAGCTCGGGCAGATCGAAGCACTTCTGAAGTACTTTCCAAAGTCGAGATACGCCGCACGTTTTTATCACAGCAGAAATGATCTTCCCAAGCTGATTACCCATTTTCCCCGCGGCAGTGAACACGCCAGTCAGCTATTACGTTCTGGGCAATATGCTGCCTATGTGGATCTCTATAAAGACAAATCTGCCATTTACAGTTACTGGGGTGAAGCGAAACATCTAGAAGCCCTCGTACAACAACTGTCTGCCTACCCCGAACATCAAAAACGGGTGCAAGGTAAACTAAAAAGCATCAGTGCCTACTGGGTCACGCTCAACCAACATATTATCAATAAAGAATTCAGCGCAGCATATGAAATGCTTACCACAGATACCACGCTGTATGCAACTTGGACACATCCATTCTTTTTAAATATGTGTGGCCATGAGCAGGACGTCATTAATGCAAGCAACTTAGAGCTAACAGCACTCATACATGCCAAAACAATCCAAGCAGTTAAAGCTTGGGAATCCGGCAAGCGCGACCAAGCCCTTACCTTACTGAGCAATATGCACGCCACGCGAAATCAATTTGATGAATCAGCATTTAATAGCTTCATCATTAGCCCCTTTTTCAATTGGCTACTTGATCAGGACATCGATGCATTCAATGCGTCCATCCAAGAATCTCTTAGCCACGTTGGCGACCGCTATCAACACGCCATTCAGCGACGTTTGCAGTTTATCATTGGAGAGATTGACTTCAAATCCCTCTGCGCTTTCCCAGAAAATCAACAACCAGGTGGCACAGAGAAGCAATTTGTTCATTGCTTAATGGGTATTCGTCAAGAGCTGCTCGGGAATACGCAGGAGGCACAGCATCACTATCGCCTCATGAACAATCCCGCCCTTAATATACAGCACAGCGACGCTTTTATCTTTGCACAATCACGCTTACGCTTGCTAGAGGCGCAGCAAAATGACTAAGGATGATAACATTAATTATGAGCGGGCCCTAGAGCAAACCGTTTCAGACGAACACTTCAACAGCGGTTCCATAAGAGAACTTGCTGAAACATTATGCGACGAAGACTATATTAAAGCCGAGCACAATAAAACGGTTGAAGACATTCTGTTGGATACGATTGCCGAAGCAGATCCCATTGAGCATAGCTCAGGCGAAACCGCACAACTAACAGAGCGCACCTTTTCTTACAAAGAAGATGCGGAGCAATCCCTGAACGACAAACACGTCGAAGGGCGCTACCGCATTGTTGGTGATCTAGGCACTGGTGCGACTGGTCATGTTTTCTCGGTTCACGATAATAATTTCAACCGCGATATCGCAGTCAAATTCCTGCACCCTAAATATGCGGGTGACCAAAAAAGGATGCTGCAGTTTCTCAATGAAGCACGCATCACAGCCAAACTTACACACCCCAATATACTCCCCATCCATGACATTGACTTTACAGAAGGGGCTCTGATTTATTTCACCATGGGCAAGGCAGATGGCTATGCACTTGCCGATTTACTGCGTGATGAAAAACTCAAAGCTAATCCGGCATCACCAATACATAATTTTAACGACCGCGTGCGCATCATTCAACAAGTCTGCCATGCAATATCCTACGCCCATGGACAAGGGATAATCCACAAGGATATCAAACCATCGAATATCATGGTCGGTACGTTTGGAGAAGTGCTTGTCGTCGATTGGGGAACAGCCAGCTACGATAACGAAGAAAACAACAAAAAATCATTAGTTGGCACCCCCATCTATATGTCACCCGAACAAGCCCGAAAAGAATGCGCTGACCAATTGAGTGATATTTATTGTATTGGCAGTACGTTTTTTCATATGCTCACGCTTGAATACCCGTGCCTAGCCGATGATCTTGACACCTTTTGGGAATTAAAGCGACAAGGAAAGCACAATGACATCAGTGCTGCGCAACGCAAAATCATACCCAAAGCACTCTACACCATAGCACTCAAAGCCATGGCCGCTGATCGCAAACAGCGCTATCAACATGTTGATGAGATTATCCAAGATCTAGAAGCCTATCAGCACGGCCGATCAACATCCGCGTATACGGAAAGCCTTGGCGAAATTGCGCTACGCCTAATTAAGCATAATAAATTAGTAAGCATGCTAACCCTCATTGCCCTCATCCTTATTGGCACAGCCAGCCTCTGGCTCTACAATGAAAAAGTCCACATATACCGTAGTTGGGAAACGGTGTATAGCGCTAGCACAGCGCCAGCTGCTTCCCAACACACAGCATGGACGCTTACTGACGATGCAGGCACAGCAGTTCCCGCGTCAACGAACAGCCCCATTACTGAACACCATCATTCCACGCTGACCATTGCACATGCGCCTGATGCTACACCCAAAATGAACATCTCGTACCATGCAGCGATTGCTGATCTGATGCAGATCAGCTGGAAACACCAGCCTATGGACGAGCAGCAAGCACTACATTTTTTCATCGCCGGGAAAACCAGCACCCAAGCTTACACATTTAAAATAATGCCACAGCAATCACAGCACCTACTCTCATTTTACAAACAAGGGCAGCTATTTTCACAAAGCAGCATCAGCGCGCACAAATTGGGATCAACACCGTCTATACGCATAAGTAAACAACACAGTCAGCTGAGCCTGTTCATAAATAATACAGCGGTCTTTACCTACCATGATCCTGAAATACTAATTGGCCCTCAGCATCAATCCTTTGGCTTTGTTTGCGATCAAAACTCAGGAGCCACCATTCATGATCTCGTCATCAAAAAGCAAAAAAATCCTAACAAATACGCACCCATCGTTGTCGCCAACAATTATTACAGCAATCAACTCTACGACCACGCCCTCATACTTTACAAAAATATTCGCAAAAACTATCCACAGTCGCACATGAGTAGCCGCGCCCTCTACCTGAAAGGCCGATCCCTCAGTCAGCTAGCCGCAAACACAGAGGCCTGCGTTTCTTATCAGCAATGTATTCAGTTGTATCCGAACGATAATTTTGTCGAACACGCCAAAGTACATTACATCTTAGCCCTAGCAAAAACCAGCAAATGGGCACTCTGCCTTGACGCCTATAATCGTTACATGACCAGCATCAGCGCTCATAAACTCCAGCTACAGGTCCTCCTTCCGCTAGATAAGCTCCTGAAGCACTTGCCCGAACATGGTAACTCCAGCACCCAAGACGTGCTGCGCGGACTCGTGGAACAACAGCTCAACGGCGCTATACAGCATTAAT
>CBDUFM010000412.1:0-3733 GCA_965366325.1 uncultured bacterium | reverse complement strand
CCCAGCTATCATCACAGAAGATTCACCAGCGAGACACACTAAAGTTTGTGCAGTCATGTGCACTTTCGCATGCATCGGCAGCGATAATTGCGACCAGGTATGGCCGCCATCAGTTGTTCTCATTGCCCCATCAGCAGAGGTCATCACAAAGCCGATCTTTCCGTCTTTATGCATAACCAGGGACGAATATTTATTTTTTTTCTGACCACAAGAGACTTCTGTCCATGTTGCACCACCATCTGTGCTACGCATAAACAAACCAGGCGCATCGCCATCTTTATTCGCATAGGGAAACCCGCAAACTAATGCCTCTTCGGAGGACAAAGCCGCCACGCTATTAAACCAATAACGATTCTTAGCACGGCCAGTGTAGGTATGACGGTCCTCCCAGTGCTCACCGCCGTTCGCCGTGCGCACGACAGCGTTAATTCCAACTGCCCATCCCGCTTTATCATCATGGAAATCAATAGCGTTAAGCTGCGAGCGCGCCGGAGAGGTTCGAATCATCCAACCGTCTTCAAGCTGCGCTGCCATTAAATCTTGCAGGGGCAGTAAGCAAAGCAAAAGGACAAACATAGGCCATAAACAAATAAGTGAGCGTTGTGGTAACATGAGATCCCCTACTGCGTACATTAATTATATCGTATCTATTTCTTAAAAGAGACAGCGGCCGTTTTTTATTCGATTGTAAACGTACCCCATTGTTTGGGATAGAGCCACGCCTCTTGTGGCTCATCATTCACCAAATTTGTTTCTTTGTTTGACCAATAGGTACGTGCAACATTTTTCAGGCCAGCCGCATCGCTACTGATAAAGCCAATATCGCCACGGATATCTCGTGCCTTACTCAGATCGAGGCCTAAAGCCGCCGCAGGAATCGCTGCTTCTACAACGTAGCCTTCAGACGAAACTTTATGACGCAGCGTCACTGCAGGCAAACGAACAAGATTAGCGATTGTTTTACTCCAACCGGTGCGATAGGTCACCGACGTCCCCTTGCTTGGTCCATAGCTCAACGGCTGCATCAAGAGTGCCACTGGCTTTTTCTCAAAAGGAGCAATCAACAAACGCATATCCCCAGCCTTGGGGTCAGTATGTCCGCTCGCACCCGTCACGCCTACATGCAGATCAATACAGTCGCCAGTTTTAAACAAGCGCGTGTATTCTTTACCAGTATTTTTCCACGCTGAGCGATCGGTCACTTCACTACGCCAATACAGTGTTTTCCCATCGTGTGCCAATTTAAACTGCGCAGACTCACCAGAGCCTTGACTCACAACATCTATTGCTGGCAGGGTATCCCAGAGCTTCGCATTATTTAACGGAGATGATTTCACACGACTGATTGCATGCACACGTTTCCCATCATCCTTCTGCCCACTGGCTTCAAAAGCTTTTGCTGCTGCGATCTGCGCCGGAGAAACCTGTAGCGATTTTGGCGTGAGACGCTTAATGCCCTCTAGCCCGGTAATGCGACTCATCATAACGCCTTGGCGTGCAATGCCGCAAAGCATACGAATAACACCATCACGTTGACGACCAACCCAACCATTAAACGGCTCACCACCTTGACTATACATTTCTAAGGGCTGCCCAATTAACTCCTCTTCAGTAGCTGGCAACACTGAACCAGGCAAACGTCCGTCACCAAACATCGCGCCTACATACAGACCGTCGGTGGTGACATAAAAATCCTGACCAAGATTACCGCGCATCATAAATACACGACCGGCATCTGTTCCTGCATCAATAATACCACAAATTTTCAGCGCTCCGATAATTAAACCTGCCTTCGGCATCGGCGCGCGGTGAGACCCATGCACACTCGGATACGTGTTGGGGTAGGTCCACTTCACAGCGCCCGTCTTAAGATCCATACCGAAAAGCTTACCGTGCTTGGGATAATTGTTTCGTCCCAAACAAACAGCGAGACCTTCATCATCTACTGGCGCGACATCACCTCGTTCGTCTGTACTATAGATACGCACGGACGCCTCGCCATAAACCGGCGCACCTTTTTTAGTAAAGCGCATCGGCGCAAAACGCGTAATACCCTCGGCATAAATGCTGAGGTCACGTCCCGGTGTATGGTTCCAACCAGCGCCTATCTTTAATGGCTTCGTAGACACAGCGCACTCATCGGCCTGCACTGCCCCGTCCTCATTCGTATCATTCCAAAAAACGATGCTGTTTTTATTTCCACCTGATAAATTTAGTTGTGGTAATTCTTGGTCCAGAAAAGATTTTTTGCAAATTGCCGCCACTGGCTGCCAAACACCATCACGCTCCATGTGAATCGCATGATATGTCGAATACATTCCATTATGATAAAGGTAGGTTCGCTCCTTGCCATCTGCCTCACCCTGAACAAATCCTGGATTTGAAAAATGATGTGGATGTGACCACAGTGAAAATAATTCGTTTTTATCTTTACGTGGAACCCATAGCACATCACTTAATTCATAACTCCGCTTCTCTCTATCGACACGAAAACGTAATGAGCCAATATATGCATAATCGGGCTCTTCGCTATTAAGATAACTGCCTGTCCCTGCATAACCTGAATTACCAACAAAATCATGGACCAAGCCAGTTTTTATATTCCAAGCCGCCACACGACGAGGATTTGCATCACGCTCAACGGTCCAAATATTCCCTTTGCTATCGACTGCAAGAGATGCCAAAGGACGTAAACCATCTTTTTCATAGGCACCCCGCAAGCGACGGCCGCCGACTTTACCACAAGTCGCAATGACAGTTCCTTTGTTATCTATAACTTTCACCTGACTATCTGGGCCAGCATCAAAAACGACGACATGACCTTCTGCATCAAGCGCAACGTGGCTTGGTTTCACTAAACCCTGCACAGCAACGAGCGCTGTCTTACCACTGCTGAGATCAATGCGTTGTATCCGTCCATTAATGACGGCAACGCAAGCTCCGTCAGCACCCAATGCGATATCAGTGATCGCTCCAATTTTATGCACCGCATTAATCGTTGCGTTTTCAGCATTCAACTCAAACAGACTACCATCATTACAAGCGATTAAGAGCTTACTCTCGTTTGCAGCCATCGCTAAAATTTTTGTAGACTTATCTGTGTCCGGCAGCAATTGGTTAATCGGAAGATCCATTGCAAGAATTTTTCCGTCACGGTTAAAGGGGCGGTAGGCTCCGTCGGCAACATTAAAGCGACACACTTTCTGTGGACCATTCCCCTCGACCAGTACACCATAGACATAGCTAGCGTTAGCGGCTGAATAACGCGCACCGCGTTTCTCTCCCCATAGCTTTTTACCATTCCTATCGAGGCCAATAATACCTGAACCGCCCTCTGCGACTTCCCAAGAAAGAATCACCTGTTCGCCCGCCGCAGAAACGCCACAGGGAGCAGCGTGATCCGCGCCCCAGGTACCCGTTCCATCAGCCGTATTCCACGGTGGCGTACCTGGATTGTAATAGCACATTTCATATTCCGCCCCGATACCGCCATGGGTTAATCCACGCACGGTATAGTTACCTGCTTCAACCAATGCACCGCTATCGTCACGACCATCCCATAGCACTTCCACACGCGGAGCCTGACCAGGTTTATCTATGCGATAATCCTGTGGATTAAAATCACCTGCCAAATTACGCACGCGACGACCTGTTTCGTCATCAATCGCCAAGGTAAAGCGCATTGCTTTCTCTGGAATATCTGCCTGTATTGCAATCGGTCCCTGCGGACGTT
>CBDUFM010000411.1:0-3738 GCA_965366325.1 uncultured bacterium | reverse complement strand
GCTTGGAGACTGACTTTACTTTTATAAGGAAACACGATGGCCAGGCAGCGTCCATGTGGGTCTGATTGGAATGTTTTTTCTTGTGTCCACAGGCGTACACGGTCGCCTATTTGAATATATTGTTCGAGTTGCTTTTTTGCTTGTAGGCCAGCTGGGTTGTCCTTGTTATCAACACGCATTTCTGGTGTATTGATAAATTGCAGGCGGACTGCGACGGGGATATTGTTGCGGCCACTTGGGCAGTTGATGACAATGCTATCGCCATCAATAATACGCAAGACGGTGTAGTAGGTGCTGCTGACGCCAAGCAGTGGGCTCAGGAATAAAAGTAGGTACAGGGTGCAGGTCGGTATCATGCGTCATATTAAAGCGCTGACCGCTTTATTGCAATGTTACCTTTATTTACAGGCCGGGCTAACTAGGTGGCTTCTTGTAGGGTAATTGTAAAGAAGCTATCAAGGTGGAGCATTTTAATCGCGCGTTCAATTGCTGGGCTGCAATTGCGTAAATGTACACCTTCTTCGCAGCGCTGATGAAATGCTTGGTATAGTTCAACGAGGCCTGCGTAAACAGTTGAGCTGATGATTTTATTAGTGCCAAAATCGATAATCAGTGAGGTGAATGGGGTGGGGAATGCTTCAATGATGGGTTTTGCCCAGCTGCGCCCTTTGTTTTCAGAATCGAAGCTTTTACGAATGTTGATGACTAAGGAGTTGCCTTCAAAGTCAGCGGCATATCCACAGGCTTCTGGTGGCGGAAGTTTGTCTTTTTTGAAATGTTTAGTGTCTTCTGTCATAGTCTATAAGTATACCGTCAAGTTTTAAGGGATGCAAATGTTGATGCACTGTCATTTGAGTCTTGGATACACGGCTATAGGCCATTGTTGTTTTATGTGAGGGGATCTTAAAGCGTTATGTGTAGAAGATATGTAAGTTCTGTCATTGTAATCATTTGTGTATGCATCTCAGGCTTTGCTGTGGAGGATCAGTGGCCAGAATGGCCAAGTAAAGACGATTTTGCTGCGGGACAAAATGTGCAGTTCCGATTACCGTTCTTTAAAAATTATTATACGTACCCCAATAATGAGCCGCTCTTTTTCACCTTATACCTATCGAAGGACTATGATCCAACGCGTCATTACCCGCTCTGCATTCAATACCAAGGGCAGAACGCGGCTCCCGGGCATTGGGTTATGCGTCAGGCAGTGGCAGATGAAGCAATCATTCTCGGTGTGTCGTGGTCGATGAGCGCACCAATGACTGCGAAGGAGATGCGCACGCGCGATACCGGGATGTATCATATTCCTGCATGTGTGCATTGGCTGACGACACAATTTCTTATCGATAGAGAACGCGTTATTGTTGGCGGATTTTCCGCGGGTGGTTGGTCAGCGAGTAGTCAGGCCATGCGTCCGCAGTATCGACACATTTCAACGCACTTTTTAATTACTGGTGCCGGTACCCGTGGTCGTCCTGTTTTTGAATTATTTAAAGGACGCTCAGTGTTCTTGGCGGCAGGAACAAAGGATATGAATTATGATTGGGCACAAAAAGCGCGGGCACAATTGACAAATCTCGGTTTTGATCTCACTTATTTTGAGGAGCCAGAGGTGGAACATGCTTTGGGTCCGCAAATGAAGGTGGAAATGAATAAGTGGTTCGAAACATTTAATGTCGCCAGTAATGCCCAGCGTTATTATGATGAGGCGCAGGAGCTTTTGGCCCAAAAACGTCCGGATATGGAGGCGGTGTGTATGCGCTTGGCGGATGTTGCAAAATTAGGTGACGCAGATTTGTTAAAGCATAAGGCGCGCGCTCAGCTCGAAGAACTAGAAGGTGAGGCCTTGGCGATGACTGAGGCTGCTTATGAGATGTTAAAACAGCGGAAGTATGGATTGGCGCAAAATTTATTTAAAGACGCTGGAAAATTAGCTAAAAAGAAAAAGTCGCTGCGCTTAATCAAGTTGTGTATGCGTGGTTTGGCTGAAATAGGTGAGTGGCAATTTGTTGAACAGGTTACCTTGTTAGATCAATGTGAATTTACCGACCGACCCTATCAGGCGTATTTATTATGTCAGGATGGGGTTAAACGCTTGAGTAAGCCTATGGCTAATTTTGGCGGTGAACTATTTAAGAACAACTACGATTGGTACGAAGATATTATGAAAAAGATGAAAAAGCCGCGCAAGCAGCGCTTGTCGGCACAGAAAGCTCTGATTGGTTTGCGTCTGAAAATTTGGTCCGGTAAGGCAGTTAAAGATGAAAAGGCCATTGATAAGACGCGTACGGAGCTTGAAGAAATAATGGCCAGTCTTGATGCGGCGGATCCGGAACAACGCGAGTTGCAGGAGCTCTTAGGCCAATTGCCGGCTAAAGAACAGCTTTCGCTCTTCGGCATGTAGGCGCTGTTTGGTTTGACTGTGCAGCTGTGTTGCTGCGCGGTGCATTTGCTCGTTGTACCGATTTAATTTGCTGTATTGTCTGATTCAGATGCCACCCCCAGCTTTCAGTGCTTGCTTTGTTCAGATCGATGAGCATTCCAATCCCGGTAAATACCGCCATCAGCATGACGACCATGAGTTGTTGTACTGTATTGAGGGTAGTGGCTACCAATTGACGCCTTACGGTGAAATACCAATTAAAAGTGGTTCCTTGTTCGTGTTCGCACGCGGCCAAAAGCATATGAGCTATTGCGCGCCGGGTCAGAAGTTTACCTGCTTAGTATTTAATTTGCATGAAGCGATGTATACCGAAGACAATGCCCATGATATGGAAGTTCTACGTGCAATGCGCAATATTTGTATGTATGCCAATGAACAGGCGAGTTATTTTGCTTTGCAGCCACAATGCACCAAACGCGTTGCACATCTCTTGAATCAAGTAAATACCGAATTCTTGCGCCGTAGCCCGGGCTATAATGCGGTAATTAAATCATGTATAACTGAGTTGCTGATTTCGATATTGCGTGACCCCTTATTGACCAGTCATAAATTACCTGCGTTGCCGAATCAGAGCAACTCTGAAATAATCGCAGAAATATTACACTACATTGAATTGAATTATATGTACACCATCGGGGTGAAGGACATTTTGCGTTTTTGTCCACTCTCGCGTAGCCATTTTCATGCGGTGTTTAAGACGGAATGCGGGATGACTTTCGTTGATGCCTTGCGTGCGGTGCGTATTCGTCGCGCCTGTGAAATTCTCAAGGACAGCCCAGAGGAGTCGATTGTAGACATCGCCTTGAGTTGTGGTTTTCAAAGTCAGAGTCACTTTTGCCACACGTTTAAAAAATCGATGGGTGTGAGTCCGCGTCAATTTCGTCGCGCCCACGCTTAGATTGTATTTAACCGCCCCAGTACGAGCGTCGAAACTGCTCGGGTGACATCCCTGCGTGTTGCTTGAAAGAGCGACAGAAATGGCTGCTGCTGTTAAAGCCGCAATCTTTAGCAATAGTTTTGACGCTGTCCCGATTGGAGCAGAGTCGTGGCTTTGCGTGATTGATGCGTTGGCGCAAGATTAATTGGAGTGGTGTTTCTTCAAAATGTTGGCGGCATTGATCGTGTAGGTGTGCAGTCGACCAATCAATGCTGCGTGCTATGTCCTCGACTGAGAGGTTTTCTTGAAAGCGTTGCTCGATGATTTCCATAAATGCTTTTAATTTGCGAGGAACCGTACTGGAGACGTGGTCCTGAACGTGGCGATTGGCTTCGAAGAGTAGGCGTCCATAAATGTAATC
>CBDUFM010000410.1:0-3755 GCA_965366325.1 uncultured bacterium | reverse complement strand
ACCTGATTAAAAAACTCTAGAGAACTTGCTGCTATACGACCATTATCGCCGACGAGATCAGTCGCACTCAAACATAGGCCTGCCAAATCTTGCTTTACGTTTAAAAGGCATTGCAGGCCGAGGGTTTCGCCTTTCACCCCAGCAATGCGTTGAATGGCTTTGAGCCCTTCGCTACGAAGTTGTTTTGCGGCAATGCTACCGTCAAGCGGATTAATCAAGGTCATACCATCAATAAGTTGAGCTGTCAGTGCTGCATTGCTGAATTTTTGGCCTTCACTGTTTTGATCTGTGAGTGGATTGGCCAAGCTGCCGCTGAATGATGCTGTGCTGGTGGCCTTTAATTCCAGGTCGCAGACATTATTGGCCTCATCATAGGCTTGTATTTTAATCTGTGCTTCTTTACCTGCTTCGAGGCCATGAATAATAAAGCTGCGCTTAATCCGTTGTGGGCGTGGCACGGTCTGTGGATCAACGGGTTTGTCGTCTACCCACACACGGTAACCAACGGCGGTTCCTTCGTTGCCGTCGTCGCCAGCTGCTGGCACATGCAATTCGATGCTGCCGGCCAGCGGTCCGGGACTGGCAATGGCTTCACCGGAGAAAGACGGTGCTGTTTCATCGACTTGGCTGTCCCATTCGATGCTGAGGCGTGGTTCTTTGCCCTTTACTTCACGACTGTGAAAAAAGATATTACTAGCTGCGCCGGTAAAAATACCAGTGTGGTCACTGAGCACGAGGCTGCTGCCCTGATCGATGGCTGCGTGCAGTACTAAGGGATCAACAGGAATACGACAGGTTTCGGCATCGAGAATGACTGCTTTAACGATGCTCATGGCGCTGCCGCCTTCACCATTAAAGCAGAGAAAAAAGTCGCTATCTGCATAGCTGCGCCAGCTGGAATTTATGCCTTTGGGACCGATGAAGCAGGCGCCATCATGGTCGAGAGTGTACTGTTTGCCGTCATCAAAGCTGCCTGTGCCTTCATTCCAATCAGCATGGAGTGAAGAAACAGTGACTTGGTTGAGGGCAGCCCCGCCGATGAGTTTTAAATCAATATAGGCTTTAGTTGCCGTCGCTGTTGCAGGTATTTTTGAAAAATCAAATTTGAAAATGGGCATATTTTCGAATTTTTTTATTTTCAACCTGAGCGTGCTGCCCGCGTTGCCACCTTGTTCGCTGTTTTTTCTTCTTACATCGCGTACACCCGGCGGATAGCTAGCTATATAGGTGTCAGCTATCGGCAGCAGTGTCGTAATAGCAGTGGCGTCCTCTTGCTGCTCGGCAGCGCTGGCGGTGAGCCAAACGCAGCTAAGCAGGAGAGAGCTAAGAAGAGAGAGAGGTGGGCGCATGGGGTGCTCCGTTTAATGTTTGTTAAGTTGCATGTGCTTGTGAATTAATTAATGCTTGAGGCCAAGCTCTTTTTTCTCACTGGGTGATAATGGCGGTGACATTAAAAAGTTGTAGGCCTGTGGTGCTGGGAATTTTTTCTCGACTTCATGGAAAATTTCATCATTCAGCGTATCGACACCACGTTCTTGCATAAGTTTCTGCTGATGCATTTTCTGCCAGAGTATGTCGAATCCGCCTTCCCCTTCACGTAGATCGATGATGGTATGAACTTCATCACCAGTGAAGAGTGAGGCAACTTTGTCATATTCATTGAGACCAAGCCATGCATAACCTTTGTAGAGGGTCAGGCGTCCGTCGCTGATGCTTGCATGCTCCGTGATGTCTTGTGCTAGGGTGTAGTCTTTGGCTGCTAATGCCGTGTTCGCGTATTCACAAATTAAGGTAATATCCGTTAACAGGGCATTTGCTTTTTTATAGTGGTTGAGCGCCACTGGATAATCTTTGTCTATGACCGCAAGAACGGCTAAACAACGGTGGGCAAATGCATTTTCTTTGAGACTGATAGATGTTTCCCAAGCTGCCTTTGCTTGTTCCATGTTTTCTTCCGCGTAGTACATCACCCCTAGCTGGTACCAACCTTCGTAATTCTTTTCTGCGGCTTCTAGGGCAGAGAGCCATGGTTCTTCGGTGATGGGCGCGGCCACAATCGGCGTTGCATTGCTATAACTATTTGATTCGAGGACCTCGAGCCATGCTTTTTGATCATTACTTAATGATGCATCATCAAATTGCATGTGGGGGCCGCAGAGTGGCGCTTCGCCAGCTTTTTCACGACGTATGCGTTCGAGGGCGCCCCAACCAGAGCCACGCTGAATCAGCGTATCAATTTCTTTGTCAGCAATCTTCTGTGCGTAGGCGTGTTCTTGATCAAGGAAGTCGCGTGGGAGTGAAGACTCGAGTTGCGTATCGACGTGGCCAGTTGCTTTGGCCCAGTCTGTTCCGTGCACGGTGTCCGCATCAGTTTCAAGCATGCCATAGGCTTCGAGCCACGACCATTCGCCGGGAGGCATGGCGATGTGTTCAGTTTGAGTGAGACCAAGACCTGCTTGAATTTCTAGGTACCGTGACTGGCCATGTGATAAAAAGTCTTGCCAATTAAAACCTCCTTTGGATTGACCCCAGACGAATAATTTACGTCCCTTTAAACGATCGGTGGAGGTTTGCACGAGTCCCTTGCCATCTCCAGCAAGTGAGGTGATCCAGCGACGCTTGCCATCAGGAATCCGGAAGAAGTAATCCATGGCTTTGCTTAATTTAGTTGTGTAGGTGTAATCACCCTTGGTTTTGGCATCGATGGGGGTGTCGATGCGTTTCATGACGCCTTCGTAACCAAAACGATAAGAATGCTCGGCAGGAACAAGGACGCGCACATCATCGCGCTCGTCAACGGCGATATTCGACCACCAATACATAAACACATCACTATCGAATGGATTGATGATGCGTACTTTAACGAATAAAAATGGATTGTCTGCTTTGAGGTAGAAATCTAATTGATAGGTCACTTTGCGAATGCGTTCATACTCATACATGCGTAGGACAGGGGTACCGTCATCTGCAGTAACACGAGCTGTAAATAATGGAGAGCAGGTGTGTGGATTGTGACCGATGAGCCCGATGTTCCATTCTACGCCACCACTGAACCAAGCGTTGCGGATTGCTAGGTTAGCGGGCTGGAAGACGGGGTTCACTGTTAATAATTCACGGTCGTGCGTTTTGCTGTAGAGAGACAAAAGACGGCCACCGTATTGCAGTGAAAAAGTGGCCTTGGTAAATTCGTTTTCTAGAACGGCAATTTCGAAATCACGATCTTTAATCTCACGTGAATAACGATCTTGTAATAAATGTGGCAGGCAGTTTTTCTTAAACCCTTTGCCAACAAATTCACAGTCTTCCTTGGGAATAGAATCATCTACCTTGACCTCTTGGTGGACGTCTTCTGTGAGCATGGGGATAAAGGGGTTGTCTGCAAACAATTCAGCAGACGGAAATGAAATAGTTTCAAAGCGTAAATCGCTCATAACGGTGTCCTGTTTAGTGTTCATGGGATGACTCCTGTAATTTTATAATCAAGTCGGCAATCGACTGTCTATAGAGGCTTAGTTTTTTGGGATCTTTGCTTTGGGCAAAGAAGTTATTGACGGTATCGCGTCCTTTATCGTCTCGTGCGCCGATAACTTGAGTAAAGAATTGCTTGAGGAGGGCTGATGCCTCTTGCTCACGATTTGTTTCGCGAGCGATTTTCTTGAGTGTTTCTATGTAACGGCGATCATCATAGCCTTCGCGCAGTCCTTCGAGATAGGGTGTGCGGACCAGCGAATACGGTGTGGTCCATGCATACATCC
>CBDUFM010000409.1:0-3757 GCA_965366325.1 uncultured bacterium | reverse complement strand
CCAGATTGCCAGCGAATGCGGTACTGGCCTGGCTCTACGTCCGCAATCCATGCTTTGACTAGGATGCCTTCTTGGCCGTCGTTACCGCCTGGATGCTCACCTTCATAAATGGTTTTAATGATCGTGCCATCTTTGTCACAGAGTGAGGTGGTGACATTTCCGGGTTTGCGAAATTTACTGACCAAGCGAATGTAGCCGCCTTCGACAATGGATGCCGGCATCGCATGGGCGACGTTGATGTTAGCGCTTGAGCTAAATGGCACATCAAAAACAGTGACCAGTAAATCATATTTACGTTTAAAATCAGTATTGCTTGCCGTGCGTTTGCCGATTGCTGCAAGTTCTGGGCTGAACTCACACAGCGCGGACCATAAGCCACCAGCTTTGCTGGGGTAGGCCTTGCTGGCGACAAAGTCTTTGGGTTTTCCCGTGGCGGCAGTTACGGCGACATCATTTGAATTCTTAAAGCCTGGTTTTTCTTTATCCCCATTCCACATGTGGAGATTAGTCTGAATTAAACGTTTAACATCAGTTTCATCGAAGGTGAGGCCACTGTGAAATGCCTCAATAATATTCTTAACTTCACCGGCTTGATAATTGCGATAGGGGTGCGTGGCAACCCAGAGGCTCAATAAATTGCCTTTGTAAAGGTCTTTGGGGTAGAACGGTTCCCAGTAGTTCCAAACATAGTGGTCGTCGTAAAGGTTTAAGCGTGCTTTGCTGTGATTGAAAATACGCTGTGCCTTTTCGCGGTGTATTTTATCACCAGTAATGCGGTATAGGCGCAAGTGGCAGCGGGCCATATCTAATTGTTTATTAAACTGATAACCAATGGAATCGAGTACTTGAAAACCTTGTTGAAATTCTTTTTTATTATGTGCGGTGATGAATTTATCAAAAGTGATATAGCCACCGAATGGACCATTTTGCCACCAAGTGCCGCGCGCTGTCCATTTTTCAATTAAATGTTTTTCAACCAAATCAACATAGCTTTGTGCTTTTTCGCCAAATGTGGTTTTGAGTACTTCATCTTTTAAGACCAGCTCTGCATGGGCTAGGAAAATTGAACAGAGGATGGCGTCGCCGACATGACAGTCAGCAATTTTTGATGCGCCATAAATGCCGGCGCCAACGAAGCCCTTATAGCCATCCGGCGAGGTATACATCTGGGCGATCAAGGCATCGTACCATTGTTCGCCAGCACTGAGGTAGGCTGTGTCCTGCGTTTCTACGTAGGCCTGTACAAAGCGCTCACCTTTGTAGGCGGCGTGCCAGCAAACGCCTTCACCAGTCATCTGGTCTTTGGCTTGCAGAAGTTTGGTCTGCATGGCCTTGTGAAGCATCTGGGCTGGGCTCTCTAAGGCCTGTACAGAACAGAGGCTAGAGAGAATGATGAGGATAGAGCAGGCGATGTATTGCAAGAAGCGGCTGCTAGGTCTGATAGTAATATGCATGTAGATTTAACGTGATAACACGTGTTTGTGACCAGATTTAGTGCCCAGCTATCGTGGCTGCGGCTGAGCTGACATCGCTGCTGATGCTTACTGAATATATGGCGGCAGCTACGAGGATTTAAGTACTAGAGCCCTGTCCCATCTATCGGATGAGGCTGAGAAGAGCGGCTCTGTGCTGGAATTTTGTATGCGCGTTGCGTGGCTGCACGGGTCTGATTCATTGACTGCCGTTTTTATGCTGCTGTCTCAGTCTTAATCTCGGTCTCAGTTGTGGTGACGACCCTGTCTACCGAATCCATAGGTGCTGCTGTAGCTTGAGCGAGGCGAGTTTTCATGCGATTCGTGAAGCTGACTTTGCAGGCTAGAAATTTCCTATTTTGTTTTTTAATAGCATTCTCTACTTAGTGCTGCGTCTGTGTATGGCATGACTGCGCATTTTAAAAATGTTGGCAATGGCTCGTGCATCCTGTCTAGACATGCGCTGGGCAAAGCTAAACTCTATGGCTCCTATTTACGTTCCACATTGGATAAATTGGTATGCCCGTATTGCAGCCATCAGATAAGTATGTGTTTCCGCGAACCGCACGTTGGATATGGCCGCATGATTGCGCGACACCAAATAGCCATGTTTTATTTCGCCATGACTTTAATTTAGAAGGTGACGCGGAGCTCCGCATTGATATTGCTGTAGAAACCTATGCGCATATTTATTTAGATGGGCAATTGGTTCATCGCTGCAGCAGTGTGTCGTACCCTAAGCAACATTATTATGAGCATGTCGTCCTAGAGGCTGTGCGCAGCGCAGCGCACCAACTGGCAATTGTGGTTTTTTATGTAGGAGTGCCCAGCGGTTCGACATGGGTTAAGGATCCCGGTCTTCTCTGCGAAATACGTGATCATAATGATCAGTTACTGGCTGCCTCGGGAGAACATTTTCAGGCCTTGGTGTTGGATGCTTGGAAGGGTCAGACGCGGCGCGCGCCATTTTTAAATTTAGATTTTATTGAACATCTTGATCTGCGTGATTTACCCAATGGCTACCCCTGTGTAGATATGGCGCTTTGTGATGCGGCGATTGCTATTAATGCCTATCCTGGTTGTCGCATGCCACTTGTTGAACAACGGCGCTATCCATTTTTGCAATGCAGCGAGAATCGCGGTTATACCATTATACATGCAGGTTTGGTTAACGAATCAGGATTGGAAAACCCTGCGCATGCGATTACGCAGGAAGCACGTCCAGTCCAACAGGTGAGCACACCGGCGGTCTTAAAGGATTTCCGTCTGCCAACGCTAAAGATGGATCAGGCATTTACCATTTTTATTGAGTTGGACGACTATATTACTGGGTATCCCTGTGTGGATATTATCGCAGAGGCTGGAACCATTGTCGATATAGCATGGCATGAATACGCAGAAGATTACCAACTGGATTTTATCGGCAGTAAACTCAGTGCTGCAGATCGTTTTGTTTTGGCAGAAGGCTTGAACCAGCTGCGGCCCGAAGAGTGGAAGGCTATGCGCTATGTGCAGATAACGGTGCGTCATTTAAGCAGCGATTGTATTATTAAAGACTTTGCAATTGAACAAAGTGAGTATCCACTGAGCCAGGCTATTGAGTTGCGGTGTGAACATAAAGCCTTGCAGAAAATAATCGATATATCGCTCAATGCTGTGAAACTTTGTATGCATGGCATTATTATGGACTGTCCATGGCGAGAGAAACGTCAGTGGATAGGAGATGTGCAGCGTATTGCACTGATTAATCATTATAGTTTTCAGGACCGGGCTTTGCTGCGTGCGGTTTTACGTCAGCATGCATATTTACAAGAAAACAACGGCCAGATGTGGCCGTGTCAGCCTTTGTCAGAAGAATACCCCAGCCAGAGTATGGAGTGGCTGCGCGCTGTAATTGAATACCACCAGTATACAGGTGACGAAACATTATTACCTGAATTGCGACTTACGATTCAGCGGATGGCGGAATGGTTTGCATGTGGCATGAACGATGCTGGTTTGTATCAGCCGCTTGCAGCACAGACGATTCAATGGATGGAAAACACTTTTGGTGAAATTCGCACATACACCAAGCAAGGGCCCGCGGCATTTTTAAATTTGCGCTACCTCCAATGTTTAGAGGACCTGCACTGGGTGGCGTGTTACTTTAATGATGAACCAGCGGCTGCTGCGTATGCGGAGCAAGCGCAGTCCTTACGCGAGCGCATTTATGCGTATTTTTATGATGTTGATGCGGGATTATTTCGTGAGCTGCAGGTGTCCGATGCGCCCATCTGTTACAGTGA
>CBDUFM010000408.1:0-3763 GCA_965366325.1 uncultured bacterium | reverse complement strand
CGTTTGGACACTGCAGGGCACCGCATCTAGAGGGCGTGTGCCTTGCATTGTTTATGGGGGAAGCTCTATAATATATTGATCCAATGGCCAAGAAACCAGTAAAACCAAGTATACCAGATCCTGGCACCATCTTTCACCAAGAGGAAGATGCATTGTATACGATACACGGTGAGATCCGCCGCGGTGGCATGGGAGCTATTATGCTCGCACGCGACCACGAGGTCGAACGTGACGTGGCGATGAAGTTGTTATTGGGCGATGATAAAATTGAACGAAAACGGTTTTTGCAAGAAGCGAAGCTAACCGGTTCACTTGAACATCCCAACATTGTTCCGATACATGCGATGGGTCATGATAAAGAGAGCCAGCATTTATTTTTTACTATGAAGCTCATCGAAGGTGAGAACCTGCGTGAGATTCTTCAGCAAATAAAGAAGCAAGTTTATTCGGAATCCGATTGGTCCTGGTCACGCTTGTTGCATATTTTTGTCAGTATTTGTCATGCGATGGAATTTTCACATTCGAAAAAAGTAATTCACCGCGATTTAAAACCATCTAATATTATGGTTGGTAAATTTGGCGAAGTTCAGGTTATGGACTGGGGTGTTGCCAAGCAAATTGGCAAGCACGATGAATCGGATTCCTCAAAAAATAAACGTGCGGCTCCGGTTCAGGTTGCCGGTAACCCTGAAGATGGTAGTGGCCAGTGGACAGTAGATGGCGATGTCATCGGAACGATTGTCTACATGCCGCCTGAACAAGCATTGGGACTCGTGCATAAATTAGATGAACGAAGTGATGTGTATTCGTTGGGTGCTATCCTTTACGAAATTCTCTGCCTGTGTCCGCCGGTGAGCGGCAAGAACGTGGCCGAGCGCTTAGAAAAAGTTGAGAATAATGAAATTGAATGGCCGAGTGATCTGGTGCCATCGCGAAAAGTACCACGTGATTTATGCCATATTGTGATGATGGCGCTTTCTAAAGAGCCGCGTGACCGTTATCAGTCGGTGGCTGCACTGCGCGAGGATATTGAAAGATTTTTAGAGATGCGTCCGGTTGAAGCGGCGACAGTATCCTATGTTGATATTGCTTGGAAATTCCTTCGCCGCCATTCAGGCATCAGCATAGTTGTTGGTATTTCTGCTGTGCTTCTGATGTTAATTTTCTTTGTGATGTATGTGACCACGGCTGGTGAACGCGCAATAGCTGTTGAGCAGCGAGAGTTGGCCGAGAATGCGCTTGAGCGTTATCGTGAAGAACAGCTACTCAAAGAAGAGGCTGAACGAGCAAAGCGTGAGCTGGATTTACAAATGGCGCGTGATGCCCACCGTAAATGGCAATTACATTTTGAAGAAGACTTTCGATTTAACCCAGATGACTGGGAGATTATTGGTGGTCCGGAAACAAAATGGGAGCTAAAAAAGGGTGAGCTGTTTGTCAGTGGTGGACGTCCTCACTTGGTGGTGTTTAAGCAGCCAGTTGTTGGTGATATTAAATTAGAATTTGATTGCCGCTTAGAAGGTAGTTATCTAAATGACGTGAGTTGTTTTATTTCCGCGTTTCGAGAAAATGACCCCATGTCTATGGGTAAAAACGGATACTATTTTGGTTATGGTAGCTATGACAATAAACAGGTCGTATTGACGCGCAGTGATGAGGTGTTGTTTTCCGAATTACGTGAACCGCTGCGAGCAGGCAAAAAATATCATGTCGTGGTTGAACGCATTGGTAATTCTTTGTCGATGACCGTTAATGACGAGAAGGTTTTTTCGGTTGAAGATGACAAGCCTTTGTCTGGCAGTAGTCGGAATCGCATTGGGCTCTTTGGCTATCAATCAGAAACGTACTATGACAATATTAAGATCTATCGCTTGGCTCAATCTCGAAAGGTAGACATTTTAGAGCTTGCTGATTATTATATGAACCAGGGTAAATACGAAACAGCGCAACATTTATACGAAAACGTTACAGAAACATCGGTTGATGTGTCGCGGCGCCAGCGGGCGCGTAGCGGTGTTGATGAGGCAATGAGTTATAAACGTAAGCAGCAGTTTATCGACCGCTATCGTAAGCAGGCGGAGCGCGCCTTTAAGGGCTTGCCACGTGTCTCGCTAACGGACTTGGGTTTGGAACTAGACGCTTCTGGCTTGGAAGTGGTTAATCTCAAGCAGTTGCAGGGGCTGCCGTTTAATTATGTCGATTTGTCGCGCACCAATGTGGATGACATAACGTCACTGCGTTCAATGCCGATAAAATACTTAGATATATCGTACACCCAAGTCAGTGATTTGACACCTATTGCAAGCTCTCCCATTGAGCACTTGGATGCACAAAACACCTTGATTGAAAGCATACTGCCGCTCAAAGGTAAGGCGCTCACTCATTTGAATTTAAACGGTACACGCGTGAAGAAAGTAAATGTGCTCAAAGGTATGCCACTTCGCGTAATGTTGGCGTCGAGCAGTACTGTAGATGATGAGTCGATGTTCGAAAAAATGCCTTTACAACGCTTTGGTATTTCCGGGAAACATATTAAATCAGGTAACTTCCTGAAGGGTAAAAAGCTTTATGTTTTAATGATAAACGATACTGGGATTAAGAGCTTAGCTTTTGCGAAAGATATGCCTTTGGAACAGCTGGACATCGCAAATACGCTGATTGAGGATTTAACGCCGATAGCTGGAAAGGATATTCAACGCCTGAATTTGTCAGGAACGTCGATTAAGGACTTCTCATTTCTTAGCAAAATGAATCTCTATTCACTAGATGTGTCCTATACAAAATTCTCAGACCTCTCACTCTTAAACGAAACGCGTATTATGTCGCTGTCTATGAATTATTCAGAAGTGACAAACTTGAATGGTCTTAAAAAGCTAACTAATTTACGCACCTTGTTGTTGCTAGGCTGTAAGGTGGACTCGATCGAAGCCCTGCGTGATTTACATATTGAAGTGCTAGGCCTTTCGCCGCATATGTTGCCGAGTAATTGGCAGAGTGTTTTGCAGTCATTAAGCGCCCTGAAGTCGGTTTATGGGGCGCGTGATGAAATTAAAGCAAATCAGCCACAGGCGCTACGTGACTTTGTGAAAAACACCAAAGCAGGAAAGTATGAGTGAGCGCTTAACGCAGCTTGTGGTCGTACGGCATGGTGAAACTGATTGGAATGCAGCCGGTAAAATTCAAGGTGTGCACGATACGGCACTGTCGCCAAAGGGTGTTGCGCAAATCCGTGCTTTAGGCGCAGCGATTGCAGAGCGCGACTTCGATGGATTTTACTGTTCTGATCTCAAGCGTGCGCGTGAAACGGCAGCGATCTTGAACGAACAGCTGCAGGCTGAAATCCAGATTGACCACCGTTTGCGTGAGCGCGATTTTGGTCACTTTCAGGGACTCAGCTTTGAAGAGATTCAGGAGCGTTTTCCGGATCAGTATCAGGCGTACTGCGGGCGTGATCCATATTTTGCTATGACAAATGGGCAGAGCCATTTTCAGCAGATGACGCAGGTTAACGCTTTTCTGGCTGATATGACTAAGCGTTACCCGCGTGGGCGCGTACTAGCTGTTGCTCATAGCGGCAGCATACAGTGTATGGTGCATGCCGTGCTTGGGATTCCCCTGCAAGAAGTCTTGCCGCTGTCCTGTGAAAATGCGACGATGCATGCCTTTGAATTTGAGGCGGGGCGTTGGGTTCTGCGTCATTGGGATTCAGGCGCTAGAATATAAGATCAATATATATAGTAGTTTAGGTGTGATTCCAGATAGA
>CBDUFM010000407.1:0-3764 GCA_965366325.1 uncultured bacterium | reverse complement strand
AGATGATTTGGAGTGCCTCTTATCTGGACGTCGTTTAATCTATGCGAAGCCAGATAATAAACGCCGCGCTGAAGAGCAGCGTAAGAAATCTATGCGCGATTCTCATTTAGAGCAGCGCGAACAGCTCAATCGTGAGCAAGATGCAGCAAGTAGCGAAGATCAAACCATGCTGGTTGAAGATTTTGCTGAACAGGCTGCACAAGAGCACAAGCAGGAGTCTGCAAGCACGCAGGAATCCGAGGAACAGGTTGAAGGGGCTTCTGTGCCGGCGAGCAAGAAGGCTCCATCACGGCCTACTTTGCAGCCCATCGCGCCGGGTATCGTTAAAAAATTAGATATAAAAAAATTAGAAAGTTTATGTAAGCGCATTCGCGTTGATGAGATGGGTTTGATGGCGTGGTTGAATTTAGCCCCGCAGGCAAGTTTTCCCCGCGAAATATTATGTAGTATGTTGGATCATTTATCGATTTCCTATGGTGTTGATCCTGGTGCCGTGGTGGAGGCAACGCGTGTGAGCACCTCAGCGCGGCGTATTGTATTGGCGCGCGGCGATCAGCCGTCACCAGGTTTTGCTGGTCGCAGCATTTATGATGAGTCTGTACCGCCATTGCCAGAGCGCGTGGTTATTCGTGTTTCAAGCGATCGTATGTCGGCCTATGCCCTGTATATTCCGAATGTGTTATTAGAGACCGATGAAGTTAAGCATGCGGTTATTAAGGCTGGTATTCGCTACGGTATTGATGCGGATGCAGTGCAGCGCCTGTCAAAGGGCCCGCCGGAAATGTCTGGGCGCATGCTCATTGCGCGTGGTCGTAAGGGCAGTGTGCCGTTGGCAGCTGGATTTCGTTTAGGTGGCGAAATTATGAATACCACCATTGCTGATGTCGCGTCGGCTAATTTTCAAAAAGTTGAACGTGGAGATGTTGTGGCGACGTGGTCGGAAGCGGTGCCGGTAGTGACGGGCATGGACGTCATGGGTCGCCGTATTGAATATCCAGAAGCAGAAGAACGCAGCCCAGAAGATTGTGTTGGTGATGGTGTTGAAATTACGCGAACGCGTGATGGTCAATTAGTCTTAAAGGCGCTGCTGAGTGGTGTTTGCCAATTGCAGGAGCACGGGCAAATTCGGATTGTCAATGCGGTCGAAATTGATGGTGATTTAACCCCGGATCAAGGTGCGATAAAAACCAATGAATTATTAATTGTGCGTGGTGATGTTGCGGATGGTGTAGAAATAGAATCGGGTAGTGACGTGGTGATCATGGGTGATCTGCGCAATGCTAAAATACGAACTAGTGGCTCTGTCATTGTTGATGGTGACATTGGCGAAGGTGATGAATCGGTGGTTGCTGCTGGTACGGTGCAGGCCGATGGGATTAAAGTGCGTCGGGTGATGGCGGGGTCGGTGTGTATTCGCGGCGAAGTAACTAATTGTGAATTAATTGCTACTGGTGATATTGAAGTTGATCGCGTGGTCGGTGGTAGGCTCTGTGCGGGCGGGACGATTACCGCGTTGGATGCGGGCGATGAAACTGGCGTGACTACAGAATTATGGTCAGGTCATAATCTTGATTACGGTGAGCAAAAAGAATTGGCGCAGGTTGAAGAGCAGCGCTTGAGTCAGAAACGTATGCATATTATTGATCAGCAGCGCAAGGTAGATCAGCAGGTTTCCTATATTGAATCGCGGCACAAGCGTATGCAGGGTGCGGCCTTTGTAAAAAAAGGTGAGGATAAGCAGCTGGCGCAGGAATTGGAAATACTACAAAAGCAGCAAGAGCGCTTAAATAAAGACGGCGAAGTGATGCGTGATGAATTAGGCAAACGCAGACGCACAATTGATGACCTAGGTCAGCTCAATGACAATGATGACGCAGAGGTGACCGTCAAAGGCACTGCGCATCAGGGGGTGATTGTGAAACTAGCTGATGCTGAGGCGGAAATATTCCATCGTCATAAAGATAAGGTGCATCGCTCGATGCACACCGAAGAGACGTAACGATTTTATTGAGTTTAAGGTAAGACTTCGACTTCTTGTCCCATGAGCGCGCTGACGCCACGCGTCATGGCTTCGGCGGTGCTGCCATTTTCGCCACCAGATGTAGAGCCGGTTTTTATGTATTGGCTGCGTTGAATGCCGGGGTAGGCAGCATCGAGGTGAATCCAGCGTCCTTGTTCTTGGTCATAGGCACTAGTCCAGGCATGGCCAACCCATGAACGAATTTTAGCGACATAGACAAAACCAACTTCGGTGCGTGATGGGATGCCGTTAATGCGTAGGGCGGCACAGAGTAAATTCGCGTGTTCCGTGCAGTCACCGCAGCGACTTTTAAATGTTTCTAGGGCCGAGGCATCGCCTTGACTCAGGTCTTTTTTGGTGATGTGACTACGAACAGCGAGGCGCAGTATTTCTGCTTGTTCAGCAATGCTTTTTTCTTCATGGCCGACATTTTTTTTCTGAGCCCAAGCGATCATGGAAGGGTCTTCGATTTCTAATTGTAATTCAGGGGCAAGGAATCCGTGGTCTTGCGCGAGTGTTGTTTTTTTGGCTTGGTTCGTGATGCTGAGAATGTCATCCACCCCAGCTTGAAATTCATCGTCTTGAATGTTGGCAAGCGTGGCTGCCTTAATCCGATAACGATTGCTGCCAATTTTTGGCGGACCGCCTTTGTGGTTAATCATATTGCTAATTTTAAAATCTGCGGCTTCAAGCTGCATCGGTTCGTCAGTTGTTTTGAAGGTCATGCTAATGACGCCGCCCATCGACATGCTCATTTCTTGGGTATGACCGTGTTTGTCGACTTCGATGGAAACGGGTACGGTGGGCATGAGATCAATGCGCGCCGAAAACACCTTATTGCCGTTGGCTTTAATTTCTTCTAGCTTGGCGGTGGTGGTAATTACTTTTATTTGCCCAGCGATCATTTCAATGCCAATGGTTTTAATGCTGTCACCGACTTGTTTGAGTTGTTCATTCATGAAGGTTTGGCCGCCGAGCTGTCCGCGCAGGACTTCGCCATCTGGGATGGTCACTGCTCGGTCCATACTGCCGGTTGGTGTAACAATGGTGGCGAGGACTTGATTGCCGACGACTTTGCCGGTTGCTGAGATTATTTTACCATTCTCATTGTTTTCGAAATAGAACGATTCAATGAGGCCGTCCGTGCTTTCAATAAACTTGCGTTTTTGCTGCATCGAAATAACTGATTCGAGGCCAAATAATTTGCGAGAAATTTTCATTTCCATATCAAAGAGAAAGCTGCGTGTTTTATCGGTGCGTTCGGTGATGATTTCGTGGGCGCGCAGTGCGGGCTGCTTATTCAGGTAGCCGTTGAACCATTGATCGTGAATTAAGGTTTCCCCGTCTAAGACGCTATTGGCATCAGCGCTGTCAGCGGCATCGGCGCTGAAGGTGCTGCAGGGGAAGGCAACGAGGCAGATGCCTAAGAGGAGGAACTGAAGCCTAGATCTCATCATGGAATAGTGGGTCATGCGTAGGTCGCCTTTGGGTCCATGCCACAACTAAGCGAAGGGCATAGAGGAGGCGTGTGCTGTTGCTGTGGAACAAGTCTAATCAAGAGACGTCCAAAGTCAGGTCATTTTACAGGTGCTTGCTGCGTTGTTGCCTGTGCGCCGTTATTGTGGCCAGCTGCAGCGGCGTTGAATGACGGGGTCTTTGCCAGCGGCTAGCAAATCCATGGCCTCATTGGCGAGGCCATCCACGCATTCGTTACCGGGGTCGCCATCATGGCCTTTGACCCATT
>CBDUFM010000406.1:0-3766 GCA_965366325.1 uncultured bacterium | reverse complement strand
TTATGCCGCGAATGTATTTCCGTTTATTTTTATCTGGGCTTTGACGATAGGCCGTTTGAATAACGCCAAAGTAAAACGGTGAAACCACCTGACGCAGCAGGCTTTGTTGTTCACGCTCTATGATATCAATGACCAGCGCACCATCTCGGTTATTGGCCAGGAAGCCAGGTTCCAATTGATAGGTATAGTGCAGGCGACCATGCTTCATTTGCGTAGCTATCTCGACATCGACTTGGCCTTCGCTGTCCTGATAAAATTCTTTATAAAAACTAATTACGTATGGTGACTTTTCGTCAACGAGGTAATCATTTTCGGTAAAGAAATATTTTATTTGTTTGATAATGGCATTGCGTTGCGAATTGGGAATGCGCTCTGATCTCTGTGTTGAATACGATTGCTCAGAAAATGCAAAAGCGGTGCCTGGTGGGAAATCCACTTGCGTATCTATGCGTACTTTTGTCTCAGGTAGGCGCGCTTGGCCACAGGACTGTATGCAGATACTGATCAGGATCAGTGACAGTGCCTTGCTCAGACAGCACGGTTTAGCTTTCTTGGACATTAGAGATCCCCCTGTACAAAGCGCTGTAAGATGATGCAGGCAGCGCGGGCATCAATGACACCGGGTGCTGCAGGCCACTGGCCTTGATCACGCAGAAAAGCCTCTGCTTCTGAACTGGTATAGCGTTCATCAACCTCATGTATGGGTAAAGCTGTCTGTTGTTTCAGTGCCGTGCAAAAAGAACGCACCCACTCAACATTTTCACCGGCGTCTCCATGTGCATGCAAGGGTAAACCTATCACAATGGCAGTAGCGTGCTCCTGTTGGGCCAGAGCAGCCAGTACGGCAGCGGCTTGAGCATCACTTTCGCGATTAATATGTCCGATTGGTTTTATACTAATGCGCAGAGCATCGCTGATGGCCAGTCCCAAACGCGCACGACCATAATCCACACCGAGTAGTTTCTCTGCTTCACTCATGCTAGTATCTTTGCCCCAATTATCGCATCAGCAAGAGAATGACGCTGATGCGCTGGGAAATTTGACTTGGTAATCTTATGAACAGCACATGATGCCGCCGTTGTTAAACGGCCGCGAGCCTCTTGGGGTTCGAGGAAAGTCCGGGCTCCACCGGGCAGGGTGACTGGTAAATCCAGCCGTCTCGTTGGGAGTAGCGAGGCAGGGAAAGTGCAACAGAAAGGAAACCGCCTTGGTCTTCGGACCTCGGTAAGGGTGAAAGGGTGCGGTAAGAGCGCACCGCGGTCTCTGTAAGGAGACTGGCATTGTAAACCCCACCTGGAGCAAGCTCAGACTGTAGTATTGTGATGCCCTCACCACTACGAATGAGCGCAAAAGATAAAATGGCAACGTTCTATCTTAGATAAATGGCCGTTCTCGACAGAACCCGGCTTATCGACAACACTCTACTCCCACCTTATACCGGCCTGATTTTCAGGTCGGTATATTTTTTTTGCGTGTGCTGCTATTCAAACTTTTCTTTGATTTGGTCGAGTAGTGGCTTTTTTAAGACATAGGACTGTTCGGTGTATGCATGGTCACAATAGCCTAATGGCCAATACACATAATAGAGCAGCTTTTGGTAGCTATACGCTTCATCGAAGACAGTCTCCGCATAGCTGGGCCCAACAAGCAGCGTTTTGTGTTCTTGGGTAAATAGCACACGCACCACCGCATAGGTACCGATATAAAAAAACGCACAATAAATACAGCAAAATATCCACGAGCAGCCTAG
The DNA here is from genome assembly GCA_965366325.1 of uncultured bacterium. Taxonomy (GTDB): domain Bacteria; phylum Planctomycetota; class UBA11346; order UBA11346; family UBA11346; genus JANQLF01. The sequence continues at coordinate 2,016 of CBDUFM010000406.1, read as the reverse complement.
CATTTTTTTAACTTCTTGGGTACTACTATCGCCGTTATCAGTCATGATTTCCATCCTAGGATTGAGTCGGATAAATGCAAAGCTCAGTTGATCGAGAATGGGTCGCTGAATTTATTGGCGTTTGCTACCTTTGAGGCGCTTATCGACAAAGGCGAGATAGGCTTCCAATAAGGGATCCTGCTTAGCGTACAAACGTGGGCCAATGGCACAGGCCACCTCATCGGTGCAGGACTCCACACCAGGTACCGCGATTGATAGGACATACAATTTATTACGCTCTTGAACGATCAGTTCATCTTGCATATACCAACCGCTGTTATTGAGATAGTGGCGCAGCTTCAAATCGATGCTGCTGGGACTGAAAATAATCCTACGACTGTGTTCCCAGACTCTTGTGTTTTCATCCAAAATACGTCGTATTTGTTGTTCCCCGATTCCAGCGAGAACAACCGTTGCTGCGCACAAAGATTTAGGAAACGCATGCAGGCCATCACCAGTGAACAAGGTCACCTTGTCATGCGGATACGTTTGCTGATAGCGCAGTTTGAAGTGTTCAGATTTTTCTATGCCATATAAGGGCGCCATCTGGTGCTCGGCAGCCCAGTGCAAAAGCTGGCCATGGTCATAGCCGACATCGATGAGACCCCCTGTCTCATCGGTATCCAATAGCGAACACAGTGTTCGTAGGCGCAGTGATAAAGTCATAAAGCGGTTGAATCTCTAATGAGATGGCGACGGCTTTTATTTCTTGGACTTCTTCTTCATTTTTTTCTTTTTCTTGCGCTCTTGTTTTTGTTTCTTCAGTGCGTTTTTATCTTCACGCGTAGAAAACAGGCGATTTGGATTAGGCATGAAGGCGCCTGGGTTAGCCAATTGCTCAGGCGAGAGTTCGCCTTCGCCAGGTAGGCTAGAGGCTAAATCTTTTATGTCGCCAAATTTGCCCATCATCTTGCGCATGGTTTGAAATTGTTTTAGCAATGTTTGCACATCGTGCGTGCTGGTACCAGAACCGTTGGCGATACGCCGACGTCTGCTCATGTCGATAGCTTCAGGTCGAGCTTTTTCACTTTTGGTCATTGATGAAATCATTGCTGTATAACGACGGAAAATACTTTCATCGACATTGAGCGCTTTGAATTTTGAACCAACACCGGGGATCAAGCCCAGTAAATCCTTGATAGAACCCATTTTTTGAATGGTGGCTAATTGCTTAGCAAAGTCATCGAGGTCAAATTTATTCTTAAGAAATTTTTCTTCTAATTTCTTGGCTTCATCTTCATCTATAGCACCCTGTGCTTTTTCAACGAAGGAAAGAATGTCACCCATGCCTAAAATGCGTCGCGCATAACGGTCAGGATGGAATTCTTGCAGGGCGTCCATTTTCTCGCCAATACCAACAAACTTAATTGGCTTGCCAAGAATCTGGCGTAGAGAAACGATGGCACCACCGCGCGTATCACCGTCCAGTTTGGTAAAGATGACGCCGTCTAGGGCCAAGCGTTCGTCAAAGGCCTTGGCACTGTTGACGGCATCCTGACCGGTCATCGCATCAACAACGAGGAAGGTTTGATCAGGTTTACAGCGTTTATGAACTTCTGCGACCTCACCCATCAGGGCGTCGTCGATATGTAAACGGCCAGCGGTATCTAAGATTACCACATCGCGGTTGTCGTCTGTTGCAAACTTTAAGGATTTCTCACATAATTTAGGTGGCTCGACACCGGCTTCATGGAAGACGGGAACACCGATCTGTTCGCCAAGGACTTTCAATTGCTCGATAGCAGCAGGGCGTTGTAGGTCAGCGGCAACCAATAAGGGGCGTTTGCCCTTGCTCATCAGTAATTTTGCTAGTTTTGCAGCCGTTGTGGTCTTACCGGCCCCCTGCAAACCAGCCATTAAGATAACCGTTGGTCCAGATTTCGCATATGGAATTTCAACGTCTGCTTCACCCATCAGGGCAATTAATTCATCATGAACAGTTTGAACAATTTGTTGGCCAGGCTCTACACCTTTGAT
>CBDUFM010000405.1:0-3767 GCA_965366325.1 uncultured bacterium | reverse complement strand
GGACGCATGCCCAGCGATTCACCAAGATACACAATCGCCTCATAATCCGCCAAACAATGATCGCGCTGCATGCCGGTGCGATACGGCTCTTGCTGCGCTGAACCATCACGGCCAGACCACCACCCCACATCATCAATGACAATATGAATTGGCTTGGGAATCGTTACGCTCGTCTGCACCTCCACGGTATAACGCAGACAAGCGTAAGCGCAAAGATTCAAATGCTGCGGGTAATTGTAGAAATCGTTCTTATTCTAAGGTAAATGCAGGTAAAGCTAACAAGGCACCGTTTTGCAACGCAGATTCATGGGCCAAAATACCCACGCAGGTCATGTTTGCCGATTCAGCAGCATTTGGATAAGCAGGACGCTTTTCCACTAAGGACGATATAAACTCGTGCGCTAGGTGTGGATGCGATCCACCATGTCCATTGCCTTGGGTAAAACTTAAATGCTCATTGCCTCCATCATTGTAAACACCTTCCTGCGTAAATGCCTGGATTTCTTGAGGCAACAGATGTGCATAGTCGGGACATTGTACACGTTCTGGAATTTCAGGCTCAGGCTTTTTCGCTGCATGTAATACGAGCCCCTCACCTTCAATTAATGGCCATTCAAAGGACATCTTGCTAGCATAGACATCAATGCTCTCGCGATATTGGCGCGCGGTATCGAACAAGGAACGCATGACACGCGCACTTACATGTGAATTATGAAAAGTGACCTGTGCACTTTCTACAGCAAATGGTGAATTATATTTTTCGATTAAAGATTCTTGAATTCTACCAGAACCAAAACAAGACACCTGCGCAGCACGATCACGAGTAAGCGCAAGGCAGGGTCCGACACAATGCGTCGCATAATGCATCGGTGGTAAACCCTCCCAATAACCTGGCCAACCCTCCATGTCTTGCTGATGCGATGCCTGCAGATATTGAATCTCACCTAATTTACCCTGTTCGTATAAGTCCTTAACGAATAAGAATTCTCGCGCATAAATAACCGTCTCCATCATCATATACGATAAACCCGTTTCCTTTACCAGCGCACAAATCGTTTCACAATCTTCGACCGTCGTCGCCATCGGCACCGTACACGCCACATGCTTACCAGCGCGCAATGCCGCAATTGCCTGCTCCGCATGATATTGAATCGGCGTATTGATATGCACTGCATCAATCGTGGGGTCTGCCAACAATGCCTCAAAATCGCTCGTGCGTTTCTCAACGCCAAAATGCTCCGCAACATTCTCTAATGCTTCAGGATTCCGCTGACATATGGTAATTTCGCCCACCTGTGGATGGGCCTGATAGATCGGAATAAACTCAGCACCAAAACCAAGCCCCACTAATGCAATATTTATCTTTTTCGTATCTGGTATAACTGTCATGATTGCAGCCTCTCCTTCAATGCGCCACGAATAAGACAGTGGTTTTAGCCCTCCAATTGCAGAATCACTAGATCATTCTCTAGTACGATCATGAAAATGAGTAGCACAATAGTGACCACATATGGCAGACAGAGCCTAAGCCCAGTTACCGCAGCGTTTACAAAAGCGAAACAAACGGATGCACAAAAGCTGTTAGCATAAGATCTCCCTCAATGCAAAAAGGAACATTCCATGAAATACCTTATCTTCAGCCTCATTGCCGTCGCCATCTCCTGTGGCAGCTATTACGATTTCGACAATCATTCACAGCAAGATCCAGCATCAGAGGTCGACTACCCCGGCTTTGTCAGCATGACCAGCGAAGTGCAAAGCTATCGACAAAGTAGACTCCTCGATGCCAGCGCGTTTGCCAAAAAAGCACAAGAGAAAAATGTTATCATCCTCGACACACGCTCCAAAGATGCATTCGACAAGATTCACATTAAAGGTGCTATACACTTAAACTTCTCAGACTTCACTGAACCACGCTTAGCTCAAGTCATTCCAGACAAAAACACCTGCATTCTCATTTACTGCAACAATAACGTCAACACAGAAATGCCCGCGCTCTACTCCAAATCAACGCCATTAGCACTTAACATCCCGACCTTCATCAACCTCTACGGCTATGGCTACAAAAACATCTACGAGCTCAGTTCACTCATTGAATTGCACAATGCACACATTGAATTTGTTGGCACGCAAGCAGGTGTAGCAAACAAAGATAATTTCACAGATCTTTCTGCTACCTGGAAGGCAAGTCCACACTTGGTCGTGAAATAGCTTATAGATCCATTTATATAAGTGAGCAGCTTAAGTTCGCTTATTTCTTACTAGGCTCCGTACTAGAAATCGGCTGTAGCTCTTCATTTAAAATTTTCATCACTACCGCGCGTGTCTCATGATAACTCGGCTCTTCCGTTAACATCGCATAAGTCTCATGCAAGCCATTCGGGTAATAGGCATCAACATGAAACATGCGCGCATCTTCTGCGATAGACCCAGACTCACGGGCAACCGCAGTAGTCGTGGCGTAGGAGCCTAAGGAGATGTTCCTCACTGATGCGCCAGCGCCATCTTTTTCCATGAACTTATAACGTAGCGCACGCCCACCTTTTAACTCAAAATATTCCAAGACGAAGAATCTGTGACCGCCATGCGTAAACTGATCGCGAATATAAAACCCCTGCTCCGTCAACTCTTGGACCGCAGCTGATTTCCACAGCGCATACATTGCAGTACGCGCCGACTCTTCACGCTCAAAATCTGAAAGACTGCGACTACATTGAATTACCTTGGCGAGTGAACGGTAGTCCGTTTGATCCAAATCCACCACACGCTGAAACAACTCTAAGGCCTCTGCATTTTTCCCCTGCAGTTGATACATTTGCGCCAAATTGTAATGCGAATTGATATGTGCCGGGTTTAGAGTGCTGGAAAACTTCAATGCGACCTCTGCTTGTGCATAATTTTTCTCCGATGCAAAGAGGGCACCCAATCCATAATACGCCATATGCTGCTTTGGCTCTAATAAAATAATTTGTTCGTATACCTTTCTCGCATCTGCATTCTTAGCGAGGCGTTCATAACAACGGGCCAACTCGAACTGATAGGCAACGTTCTTGGGCTCCAATGCACAAGCTCGCTTAAAGTAATCTAGCCCCCTTGTATCATCTTTTGCATACATTCGAATTAGCCCTAAAAAGAAATGGGCATTCGCCAGCCCAGCGTCTTTCTCAAGTGTTTTCTTTAAGACGCGCTCTGCCTTAGCATCCGCACTTGCATAAAAAAAGCATCGCCCCAAGAGCAGTAAACTCTCCGCACTAAGCTCCACTTCCGTATCATTATTTAAATCGGCTTCTAGACTAGCCAGTTTCTCATAGGTAGACTTTTTATCTTGCGCGTCATTCCTGAACTCCTCTACAAGCCCTTGCAACCTCGAGGTGTAAGGCCCCGCCTCTTCAGCACAGACTACATGCATCGACAATGGCAGCAGGAATATAGGCAACAGCAAAAAAGAGAGCATGTGCATGCGTATAATTCCAATCATAGATAACGCCTTCGATAGAACGTGTATAGTGATAGCCAATACATTCATTCTTCGCAAAGCACGACGATTACAATAAACATTTCCAGCCACTTTGCTATGACGTCTAATCCACATCAGGGAATTCCCATAAGCAGTGTTGATTTGTATTATTGAATCATATGTTACAAGTATCCTATGGAGCAGGCACACTATGAGCAGTCTTTACACCAGCACTGAATTTGGCGAGAACGGCAAACAGTATGAGTTTCAAGAAATACTCACACTCATGGAAGCAGGCGAAGCGTACTTA
>CBDUFM010000404.1:0-3778 GCA_965366325.1 uncultured bacterium | reverse complement strand
TTGTTGAATTAAACTCTTTTTAAATTCTAATCCAGTAACGATGCTTTTAAGATCTTTGCGAATCTGCCCTTGAGCGTCTACTTGAAATAGGCCGCTTCCTGTTAGCGTCTCATTGAATAAGTCGAGTCCCCAATTGCGTAAAATTGGTATTAGTGAAATGCCATTGGCTAAGAAATATTGACTGTTGCCAGATCTTCCATGTTTTTCTTTTACTTTTTCTTTGTAGGCGATGCCAAGTTTTTCAAAATCGTCTAAGGTCCAGTTGTCTTTGGGTGCCTGCAGGCCAAGTTCGTGTAAAAGACCTTTGTTTACCCAGTAGAGATCTACAGAGAGGTTGCAGGGAAACGCAACTTGTTGACCATCAATTTGAAGTACATTTGCGGCTGCTTGAAATGTTTTATCAACAGAAAAACCGCGCTCTTTAGCGATGTCAGTTAAATCATCGAGAAAGCCAATTTTGTGGTACATGTCAATGGACCCAGATGTGGAGACATCAATTATGTCGCCACAAACACCCGAAACCGCTTGAATGATGGTCTTGTGTCCACCACTGGTTGTATCAACACGTAATTCCATTTGTACATCGGGGTGATGAGTATCGAGCCACGTATGAAAAGCGTTGACCTGATCAGCGCGAACGGGATTTGCATCAGTAACCCAGTAGATGATGGGCTTGTTGTGTGTTTTCTCAGGTTTTGTCGCCCATGTGATGAACGAAGCAATAATCATAAGGAATGTTACGGCGAAGAAGAGCTGTTTCATGGCTAAGCCCGTTTCGTTGTTGTATGGAAATCGTGGTTAAGGACCCATGGTTTTTGGGATGATGTAAGCCAAGTTTCCTTGGTCAAGATTATTCGAAATTACCCTATAACGCTGCTAAAACGGTTAAATAAAACGGCATTATTGTGATGTTTTAATTGGAGTGCTGCCTACTATAGCCGTATGTTTTTTGCGTTAATTAGACGGGGATAAATGGGTAATTATTGTATTGCATGAGCACAGATAATTTGCGTGAGCTTGTGACGCGTTTATGGACAGGAGGTTGCGCGACTGAAGTTATCCGGGGCGCATTGAATAATGCGCTGCTGTTTGAGTGGCGCTCAGTCACTCTCTGGCTGTATGCTTCACTGTGGCTTCAGCGAGACTGTATTTTGCCTAGACCTTGCTTTAGCCTCGCGGTGGGATGGCGCCGGTAATGGCGTAGAGGCTGTAGCCGCTTATCGATCCGAGCATGATGATAAAGAGCTCGCCAACGATCAGGCCAATGAAAAAGGGTTTGGCACTTTGATAAATTTTATCACCACAATAGCGAATGGTTATTTCTCGAATAAGCCAACCGATAAAAAAAGAATAGAAGGTGGTGCCGAGTGGCCATGTTCCCCAGATTAAGAACATAACTGGGTGGAGGGCAAATCCAGGAAAGCGAAAGCGTAAAAAGAAGAAGGCGATTACGCCAATGGCACCGAGGGACATAAGCAAAAAAGTTCTGCCGTCGGGATCCCATACGCTGATGCGTTGCATGATACTGCGTTCATCGGCCACGTCAGGAGCGTTGCGTAAGCCAATGGCATCGAGCTTTGATAAATTATCGGTGCTGATGTTGAGGAAATTATTCTGCACCCAATTTTTGGCATAGCCGTCATTCATTGCATTGGCACCCATGTCGTAGAGCTGGCTGAGGCGGGTGCAAAGACTCACTACGATGGCAGCACAGACGACGAGGAGCATCACGGTGCAGAGACGACGTAATTTAATGTGGTAATCGTCAGCCATTTTTAAGCTGTTCGATACAAAGGGCATCATGGCATTTTTTGCATCCATGAATACGGCGGTGGTAATGTATTGCATGATAACTAGCGGTGCTGCGCCGATACTACTGATGCCAAACATGCTGGTCATAAGCACGCTTGGGCTCCAATTTATCTGAAGATAGGGGATGCCGGTTTCGCATATGACCCGGGTAAAAACAATAAATGATAAAAGGGTGAGTAGTGACAAGGTTAATGCGAGAAAGAAGTCCAATTGAAAAGATGTACACAGTGAGAGCAGGAGCCCCGCAAATGCGAGCACGGTTAAACGTGCGCCAATGACGCCATTTTTCTCGTGATCTTTAGCTGCTTTGAAGCTGAACGCTTTGCCAAACACAGATGAATAGTAGTGTCGTCCAGTAAAAAGAATTACTGCCGCATAAGCGATGTAAGCGCCCGCAGTCGAATTGCTAACATCGCTGTGTCCAAGTGTGGTCCCAGTGCTGAGGTAAACTTGTACACCGATGAAGGCCAATAAAAATTTTGATATGCCAAGGGTAAGGCCGATTTCGCGTGACAGGAAATAACAGATGCCGATTGCAGCAAAGGAGAAGTGAAAGGTGGTTATCTGGTGAGCCCCAGACTTGAGCAATGTGGGAAATATGTTGTAAAGAAATTTAAAATTTGCGCTGGTATAAATGGCGGGGAAATTATTTGGCCACCATGCATGTAATAAGCGTAATCCATGAAACGCGGAGACGCAGAGAAAAGCAACCCAGAAAGAGCGCATGTAAAATAATTTTGGTAGGGCCTGTTGGTCATTTTTTTCAAAAACGGTACCGGCAATTTTTGCAAGAGGGTAGGGGAGTTGTTCGTGTTTGGACCATTGTTGATGGACAATGAGTGAGAGGCCGATGAAGCAGGCACTTAAGCAAATCATAAACGGCGTCCAGTGGAGCAGGGTTGATGCCCATGCATCCCATGGGGTCGTTTTTTTATCCTCGGTGTCGCCTATCAGGAAGTCGTCGTAGACCCGTTGACGCTCACGCATGTTATCTGCTCGTTTGAGGGCTGTGAGGCCACCAGCAGGCCATAAATGCTGTGGTACATAATCGAGTGATTCGTATTTCTGTTGCTGAATGCGTGCATCGTATTTGGTCCAAGGAATAATATGCGTGTAGGCATGAAACTGAGCAAGTCCTGCACCGGCAGTCCATGCGCCTACCAGCACGATGCTGAGGGAGAGGATGAGTTCTCTGCTGTTTAAGATCATGCGTTTGGAGCAGGCTTGCCAGATGGGTTTATGCAGCATGAGGGCATAGGGAATGAATCCTAGCCAAGCGAACTGGCCTAATACATGTGCGTCGTTGATGCTGTAGCAAATCCCAATGAAGCCCAGTAATAGCAGCGGTGTTACTAGGAGATAGCAGAGCTTGTGGTGCCAAATTGGATTCCATACCAAGCAGACGCTCAGAATGAGAAAGAGCGGTCCGGGGGGAAGGAAGCCGGCATTAAGTGAACGTTGGTTGAGGTAGAACTCGTTTATATTGTCGAATAAAATGATAATAAGTAGGGATAGGAGGCCGAAGCAGATTGCCTTAACGGTAAATGTTTTTTTGGGTACTTCTTGGCCGACTTGTTCTGCTTGATTGGTGTCGGCAACTATGCTCGTCGAAGCTGTGCTATCGTTTGATGCTAATACGTCGTCATTTTGAATCATGAACAATGTCCTGCGTTGATTGAAAGTTGCTGCATGAGCTGTTGCGTGCGTTGCTGTGCTAGACGGTCGCGTTTTAGGTGTGCTTGGTCGCAGCTAAGTAATGGCGGCTTGTTATATGCTTAAGGGTCAACGCAGGTAATTGTGACATACTAGCATGGTGCACCATGGGACAACCATAGTCAACCGTTTTCATCAGCTGATTCACGGCACTGTAAGTAGTGACGCTGTCAGCAAGCGCAGTGGCTCATGTAGTGACAGGCGCGCATGGATCTATATCTGCAAGTTATTTATATTCAGGTACTTATGTTCT
>CBDUFM010000403.1:0-3780 GCA_965366325.1 uncultured bacterium | reverse complement strand
ATCGACAAATCGTTTGTGAAGAGGAGTGGATGCTTCCATTGCTGCAACAGGCTATTCAACAATTGCCTGATAAGCGTGCTATTCAAATTCGTATGCATCCTTTAGACGCAGAGCATGTTCAGGAAAACCGACGTGCTGTTACGGAACTTATTCAGCAATCAATTACCTTTGATGTGTTGGCGGATGAACAAATTTCACGAGGATCTTTGATTTTAGAAAGTCAGGGAACACATATCGATAGTGGATTACCGCGTACTTGGGAGCGCCTCTGTGCGTATATGTTGGAGACGGCCCCTGATGCTGATTGGAGTACGTCGGCAGTCGCGGGTCCAGCCAAGGCTGGTCAACAAATGCCAGCCGTATCTCCCGATGCAGATGCTGATGTGCAAGCAGCGGAGCAGTCGTCGACTGAATCAGCTGAAGACGCTACGCAAATGCCAACAGATCCTGCTCAGGATGCAGATGGTGAGGGCGCAGATGTTGAATCTTGATCGTTTTCAATCACAGCTTGATCGCTTCCCTATTAATGAAGCGAGTGGGCAAGTACAGGAGGTCATTGGTCTTTCTGTTATTGCTAGTGGACCATCGGTGCCGATTGGTGAGCTTTGTCATATTCAAAGTATCAATGGTCCTTGCCCGGCTGTTGTTAGTGGATTTAAAAATGGTTCCTTAATGTTGCAGCCATTGGGTTATCCCTAAGGCTTGCGCTGTGGTGATTTGGTTGTCGCAACCGGTCATGGTTTAGATATTCCAGTTGGTCCAGGATTAATTGGTCGCGTGATTAATGCGCTTGGTGAGCCTTTGGATAAAAAGGGCCCTGTTGAGGGGCAAGCGCGTCGCCCAGCTATGGCTGCACCGCCGCCGGCTTTGGGACGACGGCCGATTAATGAAGTGTTAGAAACTGGGACAAAAATTGTTGATTCGTTATTTACCTTGGGCAAAGGGCAGCGATTAGGCATATTTGCTGGCTCCGGTGTTGGTAAGTCCACCTTATTGGGTGAAATGGCAAAGTGGACGCAGGCGGACGTCAATGTGATTGCCTTGGTTGGTGAACGTGGTCGTGAGGTCGGTGAGTTTATTGATCAAGTCTTAGGCCCAGAAGGTTTAAAGCGCAGCGTTGTTATTGTTGCTACATCAGATCGCCCAGCTATTGAACGCGTAATGGCAGCCTATGCAGCACATGCAGTGGCTGAGCATTTTAGAGACGCAGGTTTAGATGTGTTGTTAATGATGGATTCATTGACGCGATTTTGTCATGCGCAGCGTGATCTCGGTTTAGCTGCTGGTGAACCGCCAACCAGTCGTGGCTTTCCACCGAGTACCTTTGCTTTGCTGCCACGTCTTTTAGAGCGTGCGGGAACAGGCGTTACGGGAAGTATAACCGGTTTATATACCGTGCTGGTTGAGGGCGATGATGAAAATGATCCGGTGGTCGATAATGTGCGTGCCATTTTGGATGGACACCTATTTCTAGATCGTTCGATGGCGGGTCGTGCTATTTATCCTGCTATTGACCCGCTGCTGTCTATTTCGCGTTTACATATGGAGCTGTGCAGTCCAGAGGAGTATGCACTGTCTACCGAAATGCGTGAGCTATGGGGCGAGTTTGAGCGTGTTCGTGATTTGGTTGAAGTTGGTGCCTATCGCAGCGGCAGTAATCCCAAGGTGGATCGTGCGGTAGCCTTATATCCTGCTCTCAATGCCTTTGTGAAACAGGGCTTAAATGAGCATCATTCGCGGGCCGAAGCCTTTGCTGCACTTGGCGAGATTTGTGCGAAGGATAAGGGTAGTCAAGTCGAAGGAGCGGTGGCATGAGTCAACCGAAGCGCTTTGCCGTCATCATTGGGTTACACCAACGTCGCCTCGCTGAGGCACGACGTCATATTGGACGATTAGAGTCGGCCTTTAATGAGAGTCGTGAACAAATTGAAATATTGCAAGAAGATCAATTGCAAGCTGCTGCTGGTATAAATTATTTGATGTATGATCAATACTTGGGATTTTGCGCACATTTACAAAGTAAAATAAATGCATTGCTAGAACAACAACAGAGTATTGAGCGGGCAATTGCGGAGGCGTGGGACGCCTTTCGTGATATTCGCGTGGAATTGCAGACCTTTGAAAAATTACAAGAACGTTATGACAGTAAGGATCGCTTGAAAAAGCAGCGCAGTGAGCAACGGGCCATCGTTGATGGTGCTGTACGCGATTGGTTGGAGGCATCAGCATGAAGGGCTTCCTGAGAACATTTATAGTAGGTTTAGCAGCATTGTTCCTCATTTTTGCCGGAGCTGTCGTAACGGTTGGTTTAGCTGCTGGTAGCGATGTGAAGCGTGTTATGCGTGAATATGTTTTGAGTGATGAGGAAAAAGAAACACTGCGCCAGGCGCGCAATAAGGTTGCAGAGCCAGCCTTAATACCACGTGAACAGCCGCGTAATACAGATGAGATTCTTGAAGCCTTGGCGGAGCGCGTAGGAAGTAATAAGATTAATGAACTAGCTGAAGAGTTTAAGGCTAAACTGAATGGCTTGACTGAGCGAACGGCCTATTTGGACCAGCGCTATACAGAGTTACGTATTGCAGAGGGTGATCTAGATCGCAAGGCTCGTCAAATTAAACGTGAGCGCTTAGACTTGCTGAATGAGCAGGAAATTTATGAAAAAGAGAGCGCCGATTTTGCGCGTAAGCAATTAGAGATTGTCAAACAGGTGCAATTGATTTCAGACATTGAGCAAAAGCGGATGCTGGATCAAGTGAAGATGCTCGAGCAAATGAAGGACGCGGCCTGGAAAAGTATTCGCCGTAATGACCCTTTATTGATTGCCCGTTATCTATCACTTATGGATGCCAAGAAGGCGGCGCGTTTATTGACCTTGGCTAATGAGGACGAGGAATATCTCGGCCTCGGGCATGACATTATTAAGGCATGGCGTACCATTGACCTTGAGGGTATTAGTGGTGACCAAATAAATCGTTTGGCTGATCTCTATGTCTATCTGAAGCCGGATGAAGTGGCTGATATCCTTATTGCTGAAAAAGATGTAGAGCAGGCCGCTATGATTTTGTTGGCGATACAGGAGCGTGGTGGAGCCAAGAAATCAGCAGCAGTGAATGTACTGCTTAATGAGAAGGATGAGCTATTCGCGGCGGACATCGATAAGTTTATGTTGAAGTATAAGCCAGAGGAAGCGGCCCAATGATTAAGCTGACTCGTTTAAATAATGAAGAAATCGTCATTAATGCTTATCAGGTAGAAAGTGTTGAGCAGGGGGCGGATACTTGTGTTACACTGATGAATGGTAAACGACTTTTCATTCAAGAATCAACAGAAGATGTGGAAGCGCAGATGATGGCGTGGTTTCGTAAGATACATGGTGTAAATGATGGGGAGACATCTTAGATGGATATTGCAACCATTATCGGCATGTTGATGGGAATGGGTCTTTTGCTGTCTGGTATTGGACCTTCAAACCTCGGATTTTTTATTGACCCAGCCTCTATGTTGATGGTTGTTGGTGGAACTATGGCCTCCATTTTGATTAATTATCCATTGCGTGTGGTCTTGTCGGTGATGGGTGTGATTAAAAATATTGTGCTGTTCCAAGAGGCTCAATTGACAGTTGAGATAGACCGAATGGTTGATTTTGCTTCTGTTGCTCGTCGCGATGGCTTATTGGCATTGGAGGAGAAACTCGAAGACCTGAATGACCCATTTTTATTGCGTGGTATTCAAATGATTATTGATGGTGTGGCTCCGGAAAGCGTAAAAGCAATTATG
>CBDUFM010000402.1:0-3799 GCA_965366325.1 uncultured bacterium | reverse complement strand
GCCACAGTCCGGCAAAACCAAACACCGACTGATCCGTTGGCTTAATAAAGTAAGCCTGCTTACCGCTCTCTTCCGCCAACCACTCGTAATAACCAATCGCTGGAATAATGCAGCGCTGACTGCTAAACGCCTCACGAAACGTCGCCTTGCGTGGAGCCGACTCTGACTGCGCATTAATAATCGGTTTCCCCTTGGCCCAATCCGGGGTAAATCCCCAATCGGCCAAACGCACATGACGCTTATCGTTATACTGCAAAACAATCGGTAAGGCCTGCATTGGCCCGCAATTCGGCGAGGTCTTCCACTGTGCCTGCACATCATCAGCAGGCGTCTCGGTGCCAAAGCGCGCCGCCACCTGCTCTATCTTCTGATTATTTGCAAAACGACCACACATAGTTGTTCATCCAAAAGTCTCTGCCAGTATTTATACAGGCAGAGCAAAACAACTGATTACTTACGGGCTCTGTACTCAGCTACAATCTCAGCATTAGTGAATCGATCAGGGCCGTAGAGCGTCGAATGTGTTAACAGAAATCCAACTACCCCTACAAACGTCCCAAAAGGGAAAATAAACAATGCAATGGCATACAAAAGCAATGACAGAACCTTAAAAGAATTACTTCGCATAAAAATACCTGTGACCAATACAACTAGACCACATAATAGTATTGAAAAAAAGATAAGCTCAAATTCTGAATGATAACGCTGCTCCATGAGCTTGCATACCACGCCAACTGCTATGAGCACCAATAATCCACAAAAGCAGCGAGATTAACAGAACGCTTATACAGGGCCCGTACTTCCTCGTCGCTTACATGCTCGAAACGCTCAAGCCGATCACCCCGAGAAGATCGAGGCTCATCAATCTCTGGCGCATTATACGGATTATTCTCTGATGTTTCGCCCATGGGAACCCTTAATTGTTAAACGGCAGTAAATAACGCTACTGCACCAGTACCATAAATCCACGGCATTATTAAAGATCAGCGCCACTGCTTGCGATACGCACCTGGACTCATGCCCATGTAATGAGAAAAACGAGTATTGAAATAGCCCATACTGCGGAAGCCGGAGGCCTCGGCGATGGCCTGTTGTTTTAATGATGTATGCGCCAATAAATGCTGGGCATGCTCTAGGCGACAGCGCAGCACAAAGTCCATCGGCGAAATAGCATACAGCTGTTTAAACTGATGGCGAAAATAATCTTCACTCAGATCTACCTGACGCGCAATATCATTATTGGATAAGGCCTCTTGAAAATTCATGCGCATAAAAGATTCCGCATCGCGCATCTTGTCAGCCATAGAACGCTCGGCCCCCGCATCGAGCTGCTCTAATTCATATAATAAATGTAATAAGGTTGCTTCTGCGCGGGCATTATAAACGGCCTGCAATGCTGCTGGTTTCTGTTGATTCGAAGATAAAAATTTCATCTCTTCTTGTAGGGCTGCACCGCTCAAATTCGGTAATACTTGATAAGCACCAATACGTTGTTTTAAATCATCACTGACGCGCAGTAAGATACAGCGATCCATACCCGCAATTTCGTTACGCTGCCCATGTGGCTCTGCATGGCCATGCACAACCACAGCATTACCAGCAAAACTACGTTCGTCGCCATCAGCTAAAATATCCACACCACGCCCACCAACATGCCACACAATTTCAACGGCATCATGGGTATGCAGCGGATAATAATCTTTCACCACGTCATGGGTAAAACCGAGCGCATAACTAACACTCATAACCAACACTCATAAAGAGCCGCCTTCAAATAACCGGCTATAGGTAGTTTATCACCAGTATTCTGAATTGCAAACTCACAACGGTATGCATATAATTAGGCGTTAGTGCCCTGTTCGCACGACAAACCCAACACCACAGCCATATCTAGGAAACCGATCATGACCGAATGCCTCGCCTTTACCGGAAAACAGCAATTAACATTTGAAGAGATCACCCACAGCACCCCGCTCGCAGCCACGCAGGTACGCGCCAAAGCGATCTGCTCACTGATGAGCACCGGCACCGAGAACATTGTCTACAATCGCCTCTTTGATGCGGGCACCCACTGGGACAACTGGGTCAAATACCCCTTTCACCCAGGCTATGCGTGGATTGGCTGTGTCACGGAAGTCGGTGCAGACGTAGACAAGATTAAAGTCGGTGATCGCGTGGCGATGCGCAAAGGCCACGCAGAAGAACATATTGAAGGTGGCGAAAACTGCATGCTCCTCCCTGATAATTTAGATCCCGAAAAAGCAGCCTGGTTCGCACTCGCAAAAATATGCTACAGTGGCGCCATGGCAGCAGAATATAAACTCGGCAGCAAGGTCTTAATTATCGGCGGCGGCCCCATCGGACAAATGACCCTGCGTTGGGCACGCAGTGCTGGTGCCGGTAAAATTGTCATGGTCGAACCGATCGCCATGCGCCAAAAATTCGCCATCCAAGGCGGCGCCCATCACTGCATCAACAAACGCATCGACGAAGCCCACGCCGACATCACTGCCGCCTTTGATGGCGAGCAACCAGAAATAATAATCGACGGTACCGGCAACGCCGCCGTCTTCCAAGAATGCCTCAAAGCCTGTGCCCATTCCGGCACCGTCGTGATTCTCGGCGACACCGGCTCCCCGAGCTCGCAGCACTTATCAACCGATGTCATCAACAGGCGCATCCACATTGTCGGTGCACATGACTGCAATTACCCCACCCCACCACCAGTGCATCTCTTCTTTTCGCTACTCAACGACAAGCGTTTTAACGTCGATGATTTAATTACCCATCGCTTCGCCTTCAAAGATGCGAAAGAAGCCTACACCATAGCCAACGAAAAACGCGGCGAGACTATGGGGATATTATTTACGTATCCGGAGTAGCTCAGTAAAGTAGTGGGCTAGGCCCACTACTTTCCATCATCCACCATTCCTAAGTAGCGGGCCCCATCTATTATCACCACACCCTCCTCAGCGTAATATTGCCACAGTCACTTCTAAATGTTGTTTTACGCGCCTTAACAGCACTGTTCAACGATCGAGCACAAAGGGTTTCCAAGTGACAAAAAATAAGCACGCACTCTTACCATCCGCAAGCCCACTCTCCTGAAACACATCTTAGAATCGACATCAATCTCCAATGTGCCACAATAACATGCTGCGATTCCACAATGGGTGAAAAGCATCAAGTTCTTCAGCAACCCCGCCTAAAAAATCATTTGATCGGGAGCCACTTTTTTTGTTTCTCCAAATAAAGACGCCTTCACTACTTCGGAAAAAAGTATATGGTTGCTGTTCATGAATTATCTCTTGAAACTGTCGCGCTAATTGAATACGTTCTTTTTGATCAAAGGTTTCCCTCATTTTTTCAGCAATAGCATCTGCATGTTCATTCATAAAACCACAGATATTACTGCTCTTAGGGGAATTTGCGTATTTCGAATGCCACAGCTGCTCAAAATCAACCTCTAACCCAAATCGCCATCCACCAGAAATAGCATCAAAATCTCGCTCTTCGTAAACACGCAGCAACTCCTTCCATTCATGAGGCGCCGGGTGCACTAATACACCTATTTTAAGCAATTCATCCTTAAAGATCCGAAGGGTTTTGTTCCACTCAGGAGAATTCGCATAGCACTTGAGGTCAAATTCAAATCTCACGACCTTTCCATTAATATTCTTTTCACGAATACCATCGCCATCACCATCAATCCAGCCAGCTTGTTCCAGCAAATCCCTAGATCTCTCAAGATCATACACATAATCAACTATTTTATCATTATAATAAATGCTATCAGGGT
>CBDUFM010000401.1:0-3815 GCA_965366325.1 uncultured bacterium | reverse complement strand
GCCACGGCTGCGTCCGAAGTGCATTTACCCGAAGCCTGTTTGTCTGTATTCACTGATAACGCTGGTGAAACAAAAAAAGGCAACGTCTTACAGGTTGCGCGCTTGGCTGGGATTATGGCGGCCAAAGAGTGTTCACGTTTAATTCCACTCTGTCATCCACTGCAAATTAACAAAGTAGACATTGACCTCAGTCGCGATGAAGAAGTTATTCATATTACAGCGACGGTAAAATGCGAAGGCAAGACTGGCGTGGAGATGGAAGCCTTAACCGCAGCCAGTGTCTGTGCACTGACGGTTTATGATATGTTAAAAGCGCTAAGCCATGATATGCAGATAGGCCCAACCCGTTTAGTGAAGAAAAGCGGCGGTAAATCGGGCGACATAGATCTGAGCTAGGGCACTGTGCCGCCCAAACGGATTTGGATCCCAATACTCTGCCTGCTAATTTTGGGTGGGCTTATCTATTATGTGTATCAGCAATTGCCGAATCGTGCGCGGCATGATTTTATTGCCGTGTCAACGGGGTCTGCTGTTACTCCGGTGAGTTCGACTTGGTTAAGGCGTCATCAAAGTAATGACGGACGTTGGAGTGCTACGTATTATCAATTTTATTGTGATGAGAAAGAAGCGAGAACTGGCGCATTAAGTGAATTTTGCGCGGCGTATTATTCAGATATTTCGTATACCAGCTTGGCGCTTTTAAGTTATTTGGGGGCAGGCTATGATCATAAAACACCGGGAAAACATAAACAAACGGTAATCGATGGCTTGCAATGGTTGCTGACGCAGCAGTCGGATAATGGTTGGCTATCGTCGAATAATCGCGAGCAGGCCTTGGCATGTGTGGCGTTGGCAGAAGCCTACGCGATGACCATGGATCCGCAGCTTAAGCAACCGGCTCAATTGGCCTTTGAACAATTAAAGTCGCGTCTGTTGCAAAGATCAGTGAATGCTGCAGTAATGGGTTGGTCTTCGCATGCGGCTGAAAAAAACAGCATTGATTTTTCAGTGACGGCGTGGGGAGTAATGGCAGCAAAGTCGATTAAGTCCGCTGGTCTCGATGTGGGAGATGTCTGGGAGGATTTAAAGGCGTCTTATCAACAAGTGTGGATTGATCAGAAGAATAATAAAATGAGTAGCGATGACCAACTGCATTTCCCACAGCAATTAAATATTGGGGAAGGGTTATATGTAGGTGTGGATGATATTTCGGGATCATTGGCTGCGGTCTTTTTGGGTCGTCGTCTGGGCGATGAGATGTTGGATGTGATGCATGCGTCTGTGCTTAAGATGTTACTCGGTGATTTATCAGACTTGCGGGGTGATGAGGCTTATATGGGAAACCTGGTGATCTTTCAGTATGGCGGTAGTGGCTGGAAAGAATATAGTCTAAACAGGAGTGAATTTCTTACTCATTTTGTAAAAACGTCTACCTGCGAAGAGGGGAGTGCGCCACTACATTGCTTTCGTGATGGTAATAAGTTCTTGGACACTCTGTTTCTGTATTTGATGAGTCAAATTTACTCTCGTTAAACTTAGATCTCAGTAATGGCAAGTATACGCTATGATTTGTTGCGATAAGCCTTCGGCGAAATCTGATACATCTTTTTAAAATTACGCGAAAAATGGTAGGGATCTTCAAAGCCAACCGTGCTGGCAATGGATTGTATGCTGGCTTGTGAGGCGCGAAGCAGCACTGAGGCCTTGTTCATTTTAAGCTGCATTAAATACGCTTGTGGCGTGCAAGTGCTGTGTTGTTTAAATAAACGCGACAAATGCCGCGCGGTCATATGACAATGGGTGGCAATTTCTTGGCTAGAAGACAGCCATGGAAAATGCAGGTCAATAAATTGCTTGCAGTCTAGGTAGCTTTGTTGCGAACGCGACAAAGCTTGCGTTGCTTTGCTGTCATCGCTGAGTTCGAGTAAAAGCAGGCGTAAGTAGTGCTGACACATTTCACTGCGTTGATTGCTGTTGCTGCGGCCCTTGCGAATTAATCCACGAAATAATTGATCGATATCAGTTGATTCATCACAATTAAAAGTTGGTGTACGCGCTAAGATGGATTGCTGAAATAATGCTTCTGCCTGCGTTCCGGTAAAACAAATAAATAAATGTTCCAGTGGATCCTGAGGGTCGGCACGGTAATGATGGGCGCAGCTGGGGCTAAAGCCGCTAATCCTGCCCGGTTTGAGCGCATAGGTTTGTTGATTAATTTCGAGTGAACAGCTGCCACTGAGTGGATATTCGAGGACGTAAAAGGGGTAGGAGTGGCGTTGAATTTCGAAGTCTGGCGCACAGCGTTCATAGCCACCGAATACAACATGCAGGTCGGTGTTTGGTGTTGCTTGATGTAGGAAAAACAGCTGCTCTTCGAGAACGTGGCCATCTGAAGCTTCTGCGTAATGGGGATGTGGGTCGTCGCTGGTCATGGGTCTATAAATGAGTGTATGCTGATGTGCTTCCATGGCGAATATAATATATAAATATTGATATATACATTAGATATGAATTAAACCTCAGTTAGCTTACCGCTCTAGTAATGTCCTGAATATCCATCCTTGTGTCTGCGGCATCCATTCCGTTTGCAGTTGCTAGTCTCTATAATCCACCACCAACAAGCATAGGGTTTTCATGTCAGCAGCATCTTCTTCAGCATCAGTTTTGTATCTTGGCGATACCTCACAGCAAACGGCGGCCGCCTACTTATCTGCGGTTTTGTCATTCCATCAGATTGACTTTGATTACGTTGACTCTGGGACTGCTTTCTCGGATGCCTTTTTTGAACGCGGCTATCGGGTTTTTATTCTGAGTGATTACGCGGCTTCGCAATTTACAGCGTCACAGCTGGAGCGCTTGTGTGCATTAATTCAAGACGGTGCGGCGTCGTTGTTGATGATTGGCGGTTGGGAAACCTATGTTGGCTTAGGTGGTGATTATCATACAAGCCCCTTGGCCGCATTGCTGCCAGTAACGATGCACGACAGTGATGACCGCGTTAACAGTTTTGCGCCATGCATGATTCGTGCAGATGCAGATCATGTAATCGTAAAAGACTTACCATTTAATACCCAGTCGGCAGCCATTAATGGGCATAATAAATTCACCGTTAAAGATGGCGCTGAGCAAGTGCTGTCGTTAAAACGTTTTTCTGCATCCTGGCAGGATGACGACTGTGTTTTTGTGGAAGAAAGCGCAGATCCATTGTTGGTGCTTGAGGAAAGGGGCGCGGCACGCATTGCTTGTTATGCTGGCGACGTAGCGCCACATTGGGCCGGTGGTTTTGTTGACTGGGGCGATCAACGCCATGCCTTGCAGGCTGATGGCGCTGGTGATGTAGAAATAGGTAATTGGTACATTCAGTTTTTTGGCAACATTGTGAAGTGGTTGCTTAAAGAGATTTAATAAACGCATTTATACGTGCATTTCAAAGGACAATAAAAGGAAACAGTACATGCTCAAAGGTAACGCAATTATCGGACAATCAGGTGGACCAACTTCGGTGATTAACTCATCGATGATGGGTGTGGTGCAGAATGCATTAAAGGCTGATTTTATTGAATCGATGTTTGGTATGCGCTACGGCATCGAAGGTTTTTTAGAAGAAAACCTCATCGATTTTGGAAATGAGCCCGCTGAAACGCTGGAGGCGCTCAAGTCAACGCCATCGAGTGCCTTGGGTTCTTGTCGTTTAAAACTTAAAGACGAGCACCTGCCACAGGTATTGGAGTTGTTAAAGAAATATAATATCCGCTACATGTTTCTCATCGGCGGCAACGACAGTATGGATACGATTCACCGTGTTGAGGAATAAG
>CBDUFM010000400.1:0-3822 GCA_965366325.1 uncultured bacterium | reverse complement strand
CAGAATAATCTCAGCCATGACACCCGTTTTTGACTGACGTTGTACCATGACACGCCCAGTGCGCACCTGCGTTTCTGCTGGTGCAGAGATTGTACAGATAACCGTATCGGCATCTTTCTGCTTAACACTGCTCTTCCATGCTGGCGGCATCAAAAGGTTCAGCTCTGAGGCACGGATACCTGGGCCAATGACTTCTACATCCAACGACTGTCCCTTAAGAATACTGCGTGCGGTATCTGTGATGTTTAATTGCGCTGGCGCAAAGTCTTTTTCTAAATGGGCTTTCTTACTTGTGTAACGAAGCAGTACCGGCTCACTCGAAATACCGACACTGAAAACGCCATTCTGTGGATGCACAATTTGCGAGCTACCGTCTATGCGAATTAATGTCGCCGATGTCACTCCCGGTAATTTAATACCATGATCAACGCGACCGCCTTCATGCCAGAGGACATGGAAGCAATCATCTTGATCATTTCTATACAGGAAGTTTTGCACCGCATCGCTGTGCTGAATCTCATCAACCAGCTTTTTATTCGTCACGTTGTTAATCATGACGTAATACATAATTGCATCAAGTTTTGGATTGTAGGCATTATACTGACAGTCGAAGGTGTTATGGGCTGAACCGGATGATCCGCGCGATTTGCCATCTGGATCTGGATATTCAATGCCAAACCAACTCACACTCACACCACCCTCTGCAAAAAATGCCGTTATCTTTTTCACGACTTCGCGTGCGACTGCGTAGCGAGTCTGGCCCTGACTATTGAGCCCAAGCTCCGTACAATAGATGGGCTTATCAATTCCAAATTCTTCCATCAAGGCCTTGTATTTTTTCACTCCGTTACGCACACCAGCGTAGGTTTCATAAACGTGAAAATCAAAGGCATCACAGTATTTATGAAAACCCTGTTCCCACCATTCTCTGATAGCTGGAACGGATGTTGCAATAACGTTAATATTTGGATCAAAGGCTTTGACCGTTTCATAGCCCAATTTATACGCACGTATTTTCTCAGCAACTTTAGCTGGGTTTTCATTTGGCTCATTTCCAAGTACAATATGCGCCAATCCACGATGTGCGTAGGTTTTTAGAAAGGTCGTTATGCCTTGCTTAAGGCTCTCTTCGGTATAGCCATCCCAGCCTTGGCGCTCGATTCGGCTCAACTCAATGCCTGACAACCAGGTATTACCCTGCTTCTCGATCGTCTCGACACCCGGTAGAGAAACTTTTTCTGGATTCTCTTTATTAAACCTACCCCATAAACCTATTTGACGAATACCAATGCGACTTGCCAAGACGTGATAAGCAGGAACGCGCCCATCCCAGCTACGAATGGTAAAAGGGATCTCTTCCGGCTTAAACGAGCGTGATGCCGCTTCGGGAACGCGGGTAAATGCGCTGTATTCATTGTGCTCTTCGTATCCCTCAACGGCAGCATGAACATGAATTTCATAATATTTACCAGCTTCTAATTTTTCCTTTGGCAGCGTTACCTGCGCAAGATAGCTAAAGCGTTTTTTGGCAATCCCATTACGCTTTAAACTCAACGTCTTTCTAGGAAATTGCTCGGCACCCCAGTAATCAGTGATCACGTAGGACAGCAGTATCGATTGTGCTGGCAATGGCTTCTCGGTCTGTACATCGATGTTGAGTGCAACATCACTGTCGAGGTAAAACAAATTACCAAAGTTCTTGTCATCAGTCGCGTTAATAACAATGCGATTAACGATTTCTTCCTTTTTATTTGATATGATTGGTGCTGCACGTAGGGCATCTACATCCATTGAACCGTGGGTCTTATGAACGGTTACTGTAAAACGTGCTTTGGCGGTTCCTTTAGGAAAATCGAGATTCTTTACAAACGGCTTCCAGTTCTTCTTCTTCACCTGATCGACGACTGTCTTAGTCTCAATAACATTATTTGATCTGCCAAGCATTTCGACATTGACGCGCATACAAAAACTACTGTCTGGAGAATAGAGTTCACTGCGAGTTGCCCCACTGACTTCCCACGGGCCGGGAATCGCGGGAAAGGCCTCACCAATCAATGTAAGGTTTTGAGTCAGCTCTTGCTCGCTACGTTGAACACGTACAGCATGCGCACCATCAAATGCGGCGTCTGCAATGATAGCCGCCCCACTGTTTAGGCCCTTCACTGACCACGACTTGGGTACAGACGCCGTTTTATCAAATGACTCTGCATACGCATCGACCTGCATCTTCTCCTCAACCGTTACCAGAGCACGAATATCCGTCATTGCTATTTCAGGCTTCAAATCCTTAGCTGATCTTTTACCAATAAGCAACGACAAGGCCTTAGCGGGACCATGCCACTTCCCATCATTTTTACCGCCCCAATGCTCACCACCCGCTATTTTTTTGGGATCAATTTCTATTTCATGCCATTGATTATCAGGGTTTAATTTAAAACCCTTAGCCTGATGGCACTGGCCACTACTGTCAATTAAACGTATATTAAAGTTTGTCGTATTCGGTGTTTTCATTTTCATTTTAATAAGCTTTATATCATGCCCATCTAATTCACGATTACAGGCCACATAGGCACCACCCGCTGTAAAGTCACCAGCTAAACGCAGGGCAAATTCCTGCTTCTCACCCTCTAATGTCAAAGCGCTCAAGCTACCCTTTGCCCCAGGGAATTCACGACCATCTACATAGGTCCAAACAACTTCGCCCATTTTCAAGAAATCATCTAAACGAATTTCTTTCTTCACCATACGCGTTGGCGCTTCGGGCGCCTTCTCAGTTACTTTTACACCAGATATCCATGTCGAGCCCTTTTCAGATGGACCCGTCATATTTCTACCTGCGAGTATAAACAAGTTCGTTCCTGGATTTTTCCACGATTCATATTTCTTCACACCCTCTACAGATGCACTGGTCCCTGCTTTATCAAAGTATTTTGCCACAGGGAAAATTACGCGCTGCCACTGACCACCGGGTTGAATTTTAAAGCTAATTTGATGACAGCGCTTATTCCCATCAATAAGGCGCATCGTAATGTGCTCTTGGGTGACACCGGGCTTGAGCCAAAACGAGACGGAATCGACATCTACCTTCGGCAATGCACAGCCAATCTGCACATATTGTCCACCACCTGTGAAATCAGCATCCAAGCGCAGCGCTGGTCTACGTTGCGCTGGCACCGTATTGTCTGCCACCAGAGCGCCTTTAGCTCCCGGAAACTCTTGTCCGTTATTGAAGCTCCAACCCTTAGCTGGCGATTTCTCATTAATCAGCTCAAGGGCCTCTACGGCTGAAAGCTGGGCGCAACTTAACGCAGTTATAAAGCTCAAACCAAAAACGGCTAACAACATGCATGAAAGCGATAATCTCATCGAAAGCTCCTCACTGAGTGGCTGGTGCCGACTCGTGCCCTAGTACAGGTATCTTGACTATATAATGATATATATCAATATATGTGACATAGTTTCCAGTCAAGCTAAGCACCTCGTTAACAAAGCTCGACAGTAGAGCTCAATCAGCATACGTCAGCCACGGCACGAGAGCAAGGCATGCCGCATCTAGCGCAACACAGGACCATCTATGACACAGCAAGCGAACGTTCTGATACTCTTATCCGACCAGCATCACGCTGGCATACTCAGCAGCTGTGGACACCCAGATGCCTATACTCCCAATCTGGATCGACTGGCTGCTGACGGTGTACGGTTTAATCGGGCCTACTGCCAAGATGCTGTCTGTGCTCCATCTCGTTGCTCACTATTTTCTGGCGCCTATCCACGCAGCCTAGGCTGTTATACCAATTCCGACCGCACAACAGCAATGGATCA
>CBDUFM010000399.1:0-3834 GCA_965366325.1 uncultured bacterium | reverse complement strand
CTGCGCTATGCACGTTCGTGGTCGATCTCAAACGGCATTCGAGGCTGCATGTCTATACATGGCGCGTGGCAAGCAGGGACCAGCGTCGATTGGATAGTCTATAATCCACAATTAAAACCTTCAACGCAAGAGATACAGCTTTCGCTCCTGATTATTGACATTGAAACTGATTTTAATGGTGTCGAAACAGGCAAGGAACAGATTACCGCAATTTCCTGTGTCGGCCGACATGGCAAACAAACGCTCAAGACCGTTTGTATAGTCGACCCCTCAGGCACAGGTCCGGAAACAGACAGCATCAGTTGCGTTAAAAATGAACATGAGCTGCTGTTATTTTTCACGCAAACGATAATAAGCTTTGACCCTGATATTATTAGTGGCTGGAATGTTATTGACTTTGATCTCCAGACGCTCGCACAACGTTTTGAAAAACACAAACTTCCCTTTATCATTGGCCGCTCGCAAGACCCTGCCGTTTATCGCAAAGGAAAACGCTGGGGCAGTAGTAAAATGGATGTCTGCGGTCGCCAGGTTCTCGATGCCATGCACCTCATGCGTCACACCTTGCGCAAATTTGAAGACTATAAATTAGACAGCGTTGCTGAAATTGTTTTAGGCCGACAGAAGCTGCTCCATCAAAACAACGGACGATCAGTACTAGAGCAGATTCAAGATGCCTATCAACACGACAAAGTCTTATTTGCAGAATATTGTTTAGAAGATTCACAATTAGTACTCGATATCCTAGAGGCTGAAGACCTGATTCCACTCACCATCAATCGAGCCAACCTAACCGGTCTCCCCCTAGATCGCGCATGGGGCAGCGTCGAAGCCTTTGAATTTCTCTACTTAAGTGAATTACATAAACGTGGCGTGGTGGCGCGCAGCGTAGATGAAGAAGAGCGCGATCCTGATCATGCACCGGGAGGCTACGTCTTCACCCCTATCGTTGGCCTCTACGATCACATTTTAGTCTTTGACTTTAAATCCCTGTACCCGTCCATTATTCGCACGCTGAATATTGATCCCCTTGCCTATGAGTCAGCCTTTCAACGCGCAGCGGATACCTGCATCCGCTGCCCCAATGACGCCCTCTTCGCACGCGAACGAGGAATACTGCCAGAGCTCTTGGATATTTTTTTTGACAAGCGCGCCGAAGCCAAGGCAAATGGTAATGATCTCGCATCCTACACCTATAAAATTGTCATGAATTCTTTTTATGGGGTACTCGGCAGTAGTGCCTGCCGCTTTGCCAAACCACAATTAGCTGGCGCCATTACACACGTCGGCCATCAACTCCTCAAATGGTGCCGCGACCTCCTAGAGTCAAAAGGCTACACGGTCCTTTACGGAGATACTGATTCTGTTTTTGTCAATCCACACCTTGCGAAAGATATTTCCTTAAGCGACGCTGATAAAATCGGACATGACCTATGCAAAATGGTCAATCAAGAGCTGGCTCTTTTTATCAAAGATCACTATCACTGTGAATCACGTCTAGAATTAGAATTTGAAAAACATTACCATAAATTACTGCTGCCACCGTCACGCGATGATGGTGAGATTGGGCGTGCAAAAGGTTACGCCGGACTGATTAAAGACCAAGCAGGCGAACGCATTGATGTCATTGGCCTAGAAGCAGTTCGCCGCGACTGGACCGACATGGCCCACGCCTTTCAACGTCAGCTCTTTAATTTAATCTTTCACGAGCGCCCTGCGCCAGAGATCGAATCATTCATCCGCCAACAAGTAATCGGGCTCTACAACGGAGACTATGACAAAGACCTCGTTTATCGGCGAGCGCTGCGCAAGCCACTTGCTGAATACACCAAAACTACACCGCCCCATGTGAAAGCAGCAAAACTTTTAGCTGACCCACGAGGTCTCATTCACTATGTTATCAGCATCCATGGGCCCCAGCCAGTGAGCAAGCTGCAGGCGGCGATTGATTACGATCACTATGTCAGCAAACAAATTGCACCCATTGTTCATGCTATCGCCAGCTTCTGTGGCATTGATAGTAAGCGAGCCCTGAGCGGCGAACAACGCTTTCTGTGAGAGCAGTGATCATTTGCACCTCAGCGCATTGCCGTGTATAATTATCTAAGTCAGTACCAGCATACCACTAAGCTCGGAACAGAATACTAAGAGCTTCTTTATTCTGCTCGATTAGTCCCTAATCTGTTGCAATAAATGCATTGCTCCTTTTTTATCATGAAAATGTAATAACTACACACCACGCACTTGGAGTCCCTCCCTATGAACCGAGCCAAAGAAGTCACCGCCGTTTTAACTGATCGCATCATTAATGGCTTAGAAGACACGGTTCAATGGTTTGAACAACAAATGCCCGACCACTACTTTCGCGCGACCTCAGAGGCGGAACGCATTCTCCACCTAGAAATCATTCACGCTCTACGCCGGATGCCCGAAACCGGCCTCACCATGATTGATGACGTCAAAGCAGGCAAGCTCTTGGTCTTTGGTCGCTCTAATTCGAGTGCCGATATGTTTCATGAAGCGCTACTACTCGTTGGCGACCACCCCTTTCATCGCACAGAAATTCACACCACCGATGACCGTCGCTTTGCCATCTTCGCATTTGTATATGGCGACGAACCTGTACCTGAAAATCACAACCCAACCGCACATCGACAAAAAATTGTCGAAGCAGCCTGCAACGGATCAGACTGTGTACCCAAGCATGTGGTTGAACATTATCTAAAAACCGTACACGCCGGCTATGTCGCACGCAGCTCACCCGAACGCGTCGCACGTCACGTTCGTGCTTGGCTCTCGGTTGCTGACGTGGAACAACTGTATGTCACCTGTGAAGAATTCATGGACGACGGCCAGGAAGTCACGCGCATATTGTTTGCCGGTCAACTTGGACGTCATGAATATACGCATTTGCTCGCGCGCTTTTTAACGCGCAATAATATTCATCTCCACCGTGGCTACATGGATCAAGTGCCATCTTACAATGGTCAGCACAAATTACTCATTAGCACCATCTATGTCACCAGTCATGACGGTGAGAAAATAAATAAACGCAGACGCCATTACCTGCAGACGCAGTTACTCGGCCTCAAACGCACCTTTAGCCATCGCATCGGTGACCTCTACGACACCACCGCCTATGCCCAACATCATTTTGAAGTTCTGGTTGCGGCGATAGACTTCGCCTCGCAATTATTGCCACTAGATCACCCCTTCTTAGATGTACGCGAGGTTGGTCGCGATGCGATGTCGAGCATGCCTGATCTCTGCGTGCGAATTGCGGAATTAGTGGATCTGCGTTTTGGCAGCAAGCCGATTAGCGCCAAAGCCTGGGAGCGTCGTTATGAAGCCCTCCTTAACGAGGCGCATGAAATACAACATTTTGCAAGCGCACTGGTCCTCGAATCTATACTCGAATTTGTCAAACACATCGAGCTCACCAACTGCTACAACCAACAGCGACTGGGCCAATCCTTCAAACTTAATCCAGACATCCTACCACAGGAACATTACCCCAATCGCCCCTTTGGCATCTTTTACTTTCACGGTTGTCACGGCGTTGGGTTTCACGTCCGCTTTAAGGCTTCTGCC
The DNA here is from genome assembly GCA_965366325.1 of uncultured bacterium. GTDB lineage: Bacteria > Planctomycetota > UBA11346 > UBA11346 > UBA11346 > JANQLF01. The sequence continues at coordinate 243 of CBDUFM010000399.1, read as the reverse complement.
CGTGGTGGACTACGCTTACTCCTACCGCGCACCCATGAACAATATATTGGCTACCGCAACCGCCTGCTCCAAGAAGTCTCAGACCTCGCCTTTGCCCAACAACTGAAAAATAAAGATATTCCCGAAGGCGGCAGTAAATGCATCGCCATGGTCAGTCCGAATGGCAACGTTGATGAGATGGTCAAGCAATTGGCCGATAGCCTCCTTGATTTAATCTTACCCGTCAACTTAACTGCAGACGTT
>CBDUFM010000398.1:0-3839 GCA_965366325.1 uncultured bacterium | reverse complement strand
TTCAATGCCTTCATGATAAACTCCTCAGCCGCGTAGACGTCACGCCGTTATACATGCTCACCGCTCTACAGACAAGCGGCAAACAACGATGTCATTGCGAGTGATTCGTTTACTTCAAGAGCCCTGCGACCTGCAACACATCATCCAAATTTGATACAAAATGAACGTTATAGCCAGTTTGTAGATGTTCCGGCAATTCATCGAAATCACGCTCATTTGCTTGTGGCAAGAGTATCGTTTTTAATCCGGCACGTTTAGCTGCGACAATTTTTTCGCGCACGCCACCAATCGGATAGACACGACCGGTTAAGGTTAATTCACCCGTCATGCCAAGCTTGCGTTTAACTGGTTTCTGCTGCGCCAAGGAAATCATTGCCGTTGCAATTGCAATCCCAGCAGATGGTCCGTCCTTCGGCGTAGCCCCAGCAGGGAAATGCACGTGTACTTGATGCTGATCAAACCATTGCGGATCAATACCAAAATCTTGGGCACGTGAACAAATATAGGAACGAGTTAACTGAGCGCTTTCTTTCATAACATCGCCCAGTTGCCCAGTTAATGATAGACCACCCTTTTCTTGCTCGATGGCGATAGCTTCGATTTCTAAAGTCGCGCCACCCATTGATGTCCACGCCAAGCCCGTCACGACGCCGGGAGTCGCCGTTGCGATTAATTGCTCATCCGACATATACGGTTTACCGAGATAACTATGCAAAGTCTCCGCATCAATAATTTGCAATTTAAAATTCTTGATGTTTTCGGCTTTTTCTGTGGCCACCTTACGACAGATTTTGGCGATTAATTGTTCGAGTTGGCGGACGCCAGCTTCGCGAGCGTAACCACGCACCAACGCCGTCAGGGCATTACGATTGAATTTAATGTCAGCACGCTTGAGACCATGGGCCTTACGTTGCTTGGGCACTAAATAACTCGTCGCAATTTTTACCTTTTCCGCTTCGATATAACCGGCCAAACGCATGATTTCCATACGGTCGCGCAGCGGCTCTGGTATACCGCCAAGCTCATTTGCCGTGCACACAAACAAGATCTGCGATAAATCAATACGCACATCTAGATAGTGATCTAAAAATTCTTTATTCTGTTCCGGGTCCAAGACCTCTAATAGAGCACTCGCCGGGTCACCTTGGGCGCCATGCGACATCTTATCAATTTCATCTAATAAAATGACGGGGTTCATTGAGCCACAGCGACGAATCGCCTGGGCTAATTTGCCCGGCAATGCCCCTACATACGTACGGCGGTGACCTTTGATTTCTGCTTCATCGCGCATCCCACCAACGCTGAAACGAAAGAATTTCCTGCCTAGATTACGTGCGATGCTTTTACCAACCGAGGTTTTACCCGTGCCTGGTGGGCCCACTAGGGCAATGATACCGCCACCACGGTCTTCTTTTAATTTCCGCACACCGCAAAATTCGATGAAGCGTTTTTTGATGTCGTCCATACCATAATGGTCTTTATTTAAACCATCACGAATAGTATCGAGATCTAAATTATCATCGGTAAAACTGCCCCAGGGCATCTGCGTAAGCCATTCCAAGCGATTGCGCGCAACGCCGTATTCGCCGCTGGCGGGATCTAGCAGTTTCAACTTATTCAGTTCTTCTTGGGTACTTTCGCGCACCTCTTCAGACATGCCGTCGAATTTTTCATCAAAGGCTTTTTGAAACTTGGCTATTTCAATACTTTTTTCATCCGTCTCTAAGCCAAGCTCTTCCTTAATCGCTTTTAATTGCTCATTGAGGAAAAACTTGCGTTGCTGATCGCTAATTTTCCCTTCTATTTGATTCTGGATGCGTGATTTAATTTGTGTTAATTCGCTCTCTTTGGCCAATAAGACCAAGACCTTTTCCATGCGTTGAATTATATCAACCGTTTCAAGGATGGTTTGAATTTCTTCACGTTTTGCGGTTGTCAGCGATGCCGCGAGGTCCGCCAATCTGCCGGGGCCATCAATATTATTATAATTTGACAACACCATTTTTATTTCATCGGCAAAAACCGGATTATGGGGAATTAAATCTTTTAACGCCGTTACCACTGCCATGGCCAGGGCACGCACCTCTGAATCAGTGGCGTCTACTTTTGCCTGAATAGCACGGCCACTCACCAAGACATGTGGATTGGAACCAACCTGTTTAGTAATTTCGAAACGCGATAAGACCTGCGCAAAGACTTGAATGCCGTGACCTTCTTCGTGGTGCGCTTTCATGATCCGCGCAATACAGCCAATAGCGTAGAGATCATCAACGCCAAATTCTTGTTCTTCTTCCAAGACGGTCTTGGTTAAGAAGAAACCAATATAGCCATCGTGATGTTCCATGGCGTATTCCATGGCAGCGGCGAGACGACCCTCGGGAATCATCAATGGCAGCATCATGGTGGGGAATACCGGACGTTGGTTCATCGGGAGGCAGACCACGACATCGGGCAGTTGATCAACGGGGCGCTTCAAGGCCTTGGTTTTGGGCTCATTGAGTGCTTGTTCGGTGACTTCTTCTTCTGCTGATTCCAGTACTTCCGGCTCTAAGGCATCATCTACTTCGCTCATAGCTACAAATTTTCCAATCTCATATCGTCATTATGACCCAATGTTCTGTTCGTCCTGTTTATTTTGCAAAGATCATACCAAAACCAACGAGGAACCCACCTGTCCGCGATTAAAGTCATAAGAATAATTATATTATATACTTAGGGGGTTGGCTCTTCGATGACCGCCTGATTAAGGAATAATTCCAATTCACGCTCATCTATTTCAAAACGCTCACCGGCATTTTGCACCATTGCAAAGCTACTATGGAAGTTTCGCCAATCATTCCATTCAGAGCTACCCCCAGCGCGGAGTAAATGCATGGCCTGATTCCAGATGGCTCGACCACGGATAAATTGGATTTCGCCGTTGCTGAAGGCCACAAACGAACCACGTCCAGCGTGACGCGCCGGGTTACCAATGATCACTGGCAAATCGTAGTCCTGTCCTTCTTCAGGGCGTAAGTAGCAATAGTTTTGGCAGCTTGCCGCTGTGCGTTGCATGCGGTCTGGCCAATGTTGCTTGGTTTCTACAAAAGCGCGCACGCGTTCGAAGGCGCTGGCCACTTGGCTGCTGTCTTTTTCGGCTGCAGTCCATGCATGGCGATGGCATAACAAGACACCGAAACCCATGACCACTGCGTGGCCCAGACCGCGCCCGGCAATATGCAGCTCGTTTTTGCGTTGCTGAGCAGTCACCACGGTTTCGCGAAGATGCGGTATCATTTGGCGCAAACTGTGGCGCAGACTTTCTAATTCGAGACCACCAATGCGTTCATTGTGCAAACGTAAAGCCGGTAAGAGGTCATAGTATTTTTGCGCCAGCGCCAAGGTATTCACATAGGCCGCAGCCACAGTTTGTTGTTGTTCGATTAATTCTTCGGGAACTTGTTGTGGAAAATGCATGCTACGTTTTTCACTGAGTATTTCGGCCATTAAGGTACTGCTTGAAATGACCCAGCGATTTTTGCTTGGCAAACAGACAAGACCTCGTTGTTGTTCTGCTATCTGTGATGCCAACAACGTGCTGATTAATTGTTCGCTGACTTTATTTTTTTCGAGTGCGATACTCATATCCAAAGCGCCACGCCCATTACTTAAACCGAAAAACAATTCGCCTTTATACGTATTTAAAAAATCACTGAGGTTTTGTTCGCTGAGATCCAAGTTATAGGTGCGTAATATAGGCAAGATGCTGCGCATACCGCGTAACACCATAGGTCGTGTTTCTTTGCTTACGACTATGCTTTGCCATGCATATATTTCTTGTGGTAAGTGCTGAAGAAATT
>CBDUFM010000397.1:0-3850 GCA_965366325.1 uncultured bacterium | reverse complement strand
TTGTCCCACCACCAAGCCATGCCGCTGCCATAGCCGCCAAAAAGAAGCCCAGCCCATGCCTGTTGGCGCAGTAGGAATCCGGCGGGGTCTTGTTGGTTGGCGGGATTATGTTCGTTGCTGCCGTTGTGGCCGACCTCGCTAAAGCGAAATGCTTGGGGCAGCGCCTGGAGGCGCTCGAGATGCGTTTGCATGGGCAGCAGGCCATCATGATGGAGTGGATGGATGCGCTCGAAAACGGGGATGTATTCGTGGACTTGAACGAGATCTAATTCATTGGCTGCGGCAACGTCTTGCCAGGTTTGCCAAGAGAGGCTGCTGGTTACGAGTCGCTTATCCTGATCGGCTTGTTTTAAAAATTGCGCAGCAGCAGAAACCCAGTCGGCGCAAATTTTATGCATATCGGGCATGTGTGCAGGCAGGGTTTTATCATAGAGCGCTTCATCGAGCTCGTTCATTAATTCCCATGCAAGAATGTGATCGTCACAGCCGTAGCGGGCGAGTAGGTAACGAATGCGGCGTTGATATTGTTGATGTAAAGGCATGCCCAAAAAATGGGCAATGCGTTTAACGCTATCCTCGCCATAGGGAAAGGCCTCGCCGTGCACGAGGTCGTGGTGGTTATCGAGTACCAGCGTAACGTAGAGCCCTAAATTGCGTGCTGTTATTAGAATATGATCAATTAAATAGGCGTGATCCATACGATAGGCATCAGGATTGTTGCTTTCTAGCTGCCCAGACCAGCTGCACATCCATAAACGGAAATGGGTGCCGCCATTGGCTGCGAGTTTACGCATATAACTTTGAATTAATTCAAGACGACGTGGAGCATTTGCCCAAGCAATGTTGCAACCAATGGGAATAAAAACCTGATCATTTTGAAAACTTAAAAGACGTTTATTCACACCTGCAATTTTAATAGGCCCGATTGGAGCGCTGCCTTGTGCGACCGTAAAGCTACCACTGCTGATGATGCTATTATCGCTAGCGTGCAGGGTCCAAGTATGCTTGCCCGCGAGACGTGCTTGGTGTCGTATGCGGTAGTGCAGTTCGCCGTGGGCGATTAAACCGCTACCAGCTTGGTCCTTGGGATTTAATTGTTGATCTTGGTACAGAAAGGCTTGGCGAGTCCAGCTTTTTTGTTGTGGGTCTTTAATGACGAGGCGTGGAGTTTTGCGCACGTCCTGTTCCGTGGCGCTTAGGTTATTTAAGCGCCATTGGAAGATGTGATCAGTGCTGCGACTTTGCTTATCATTGATAAGCACTAATTGTATATTTTGTGTCTCAGTTTGTTCTGCGCCACCGAGCTGCAGCGGTAGCGTTGTGCACAGCACTAAGACAAGCCCGATCAGGAGAGCAGTCAGTGTATTGAAATAAGAGAGCGGCTGCATGTGCATGATGAGTGAGGGTAATAGGCGGAGGCGTGTACAGCAAGCCTTGCTGGCAAAGTGAAATGTGTCTTTATTGTCTCTTAAGATGCCAATTGAATCATTATCTTACTTAGAAGCGACGTTTTATGGCTGCATCCAGGGGCTGACCGAATTCCTGCCCGTGTCGAGTTCTGGGCACCTGGCTTTGGCCCACCAATTAGGCTTAGGTCATATTGATGATGATCAGATGCGTCCCTTCTCAGTCCTCTTACATGTGGCTACGTTGTTTGCAGTGTTGTGGGCTTTCCGACGAGAGGTACTGCGGGCCTTTTCACAGCTCAATAAAACAGCAGTGACCAATGCGAGTGTTAGTATTGTTCCGGCCATTGTTTTCGGGCTGAGTTGCTCGGGCCTCATTGGATTGATCGAAGGGAATATGCTCTTTTTAGGCATGAGCTTTTCCCTGACAGCGGTACTTTTATTGCTGACAGACCGCATTTTATTTAAGCGTGCTGCCAGAGAGGCAGCTGCATTGGCGAGCACGGCGCAGAGCCCTGAAGCCCGCAAGAAGACCGAAGACATTATCGCCCGCGAGCAATTAGTTGAAAACAGCGCCGAGCTGGAAGCGGAATTATCCAGCTTGCGGCTGAAGCAGGCGCTGTGGGTTGGATTTGGTCAGGCCATGGCATTATTTCCTGGTGTGAGTCGTAGTGGCTCGAGTTTATGTGCCGGGGTGATCGCTGGCGTTGAGACACGTGTTGCTTTTACGTATTCGTTTTTGGTTGGCATTCCGCTGATAGCCGGTGCAGCTGCGCATGAGTTTCTCTTAACCGATGATTTTGCACCGATGATCGCTGCGATAGGCTGGGGTCCTTTGCTGTGGTCTATGTGCTGTGCGGTCATAAGTGGCCTCGCTGCGATTGCCTTGCTGCGCTTTGTGATCACCAAGCGCTGCCTGTCGCTGTTCGGTATTTATTGCGGCCTATTGGCGGGCATGTGCTTGGTTTTTGCGATCAGTGCTTAGGCTGAGCATATGCCCTTATTTGTATTTGAAGGAATTGATGGTTGCGGCAAATCGACTCAAATGTCGATGTTGCAGGAGCGCCTCAGCAACGCAGATATTGCCTATAAAACGTGGCGTGAGCCCGGTGGCACTGCACTCGGTGAGCGTGTGCGCGAGATTATTTTAGACCCCAGTACGCAAGCGGCGCCAAGTGCAGAATTATTCGCCTACTTAATGGCGCGTGCGCAATTGGTGCAGGAATGTTTGAAACCAGCGCTCGCTAATAATGAAATTGTTATTTTGGATAGATTTTACCAATCGACGATTGCCTATCAGGGCTACGGCCTCGGTATGCATGTCAGCGAGCTGCGCGCTGCTATAGATATTGCTTTAGATGGCGTTCAGGTTGACCATGTTTTTTGGTTAAATCTCGAGCCAGCAGAAGCGCAGCGCCGACGCCAAGCCGAACGTGAGGCAGACCGTATTGAGGCGCGTGGATTAAAGTATTTAGAAAAGGTGCATGCGGGATACCTAGAGCAGGCCCAAGAGCCCAACTTTATGACCTTGGACGCGACCGATAGTAAGCAGGCAATTAATGATGCTATTTGGGAAAAAGTATCTAGCTACGTTACCTAGTCTGAAGTCTGCATCGTCAGTTGCTAGGTGTTTTATTCTTGGCCGTGTAAGGTTGCGAGTATGTTTCGCGAGCCGCCATGATCGCGGTGCTCACCAAGATAAATTCCTTGCCACGTGCCAAGGGCTAATTGCTTGTTGCGAATAGGAATGCTGAGCGAGCTACCGAAGACCAGTGATTTAATATGTGCCGGCATGTCATCTGGGCCTTCGGTGGTATGTATATAATAGGGTTCTTTTTCGCGTATGGTTTTATTACACCATAATTCGAGGTCATGACGAACATCGGGGTCGTAATTTTCATTTAAGCAAATGCTAGCTGAGGTGTGTAAGAGCTGTAAATGCAAGATGCCTATAGAGACGTTACGTAGGCCATTGAGCTGTTCGCATATTTCATCAGTGATTAAATGAAAGCCGCGTGCACGAGCGCGTAGGGAAATCTGTTGTTGCAGCCACATGGATTTAATAATTAGCGTTTAACGCGTTCGCGTTCTTTTTCTAAATTTTTGCTAATTTTTGTGAGGAGTTTGCCAACCGCTTCTTGTTCTGCCGCGGGGACTTGCTTGGCTAAGGCTTCACAGGCGGCCAGCGCTTGGGCGGCAACTTTAGTCTGCCCGCGGATGGTTTGTCCACGACAGGCTGTAGCCGCAGAATAAAATTGCTCGAGCGGGCCGGCTTTGTTTTCGCGCTCTAATTTCATCATTTGTTGCACGATATCGAGACCTTGGGTAGGCTTGCCACATTTGAGTAGGGCTCGTGCATAGAGATACAGCGCTTTATGTTGGGTGCGCCAGTCGCCATCTCGCAGCCATGCTTCCTTGGCGGCATAAGTGGAACTAAGGAGGAG
>CBDUFM010000396.1:0-3852 GCA_965366325.1 uncultured bacterium | reverse complement strand
ATCCAGCTGGTCAATTTATTACGGGCGATTGGTGGGTCGTCGGGCCAGTGACCGTTGTGTCTGTCAGCCCCAATCAAGGACCGGTCGATAAAGACGAATACAAAGCCAAGGCCAATAAGTTTGGTGATAAATTACTGAAGGCAGACCTGCGCATGCGTAATGGCAGTGCCATCTTCCCCGGCAAAGCGGGCACCCAGCCCTACGACTCACGTGGGCGCAATTATGGCAGCGAATGCGCCGTCAGTTATCCACTCACACTGGCAACTAACAGCAGTTTGATTTCGACGGTGAGTCATGAAATGCCCGGCGGTCAAAATCTCGCCCACCCCATCATGTGGAGCAGCGAGAAAAAAGTACAATGCATTCTTAAAAGCGGCGCCGTGCTCACCTGCTTAGATAAAGCCCCGCCTGCCGATGCCTTTCGTCCCTGCTTTATTGGCACCACCAAAGAAATATTCCAAGAAAAAGATATCCAATGGGATCGCCTGCTGAACCTAGAACCAGCAGCAGGACAACCGAAGTGGTCCGAGCTCGAACGTTATTTTGAACGTCCGTGGTTGGATAATTTAGCCAGCTGGACCATTCAAGTGACCGGCCCCTCTGAAAACAATCCAATTTATGGCCGTGAATTTGCACGCATTACCAGCCTCGTTGGCCTCGCATTAAACTGCACAGGTAGCAAAGAAGAAAAACGAAAAACATTAATTGGTATTATTCAATACGGCATCGATATTCATGGCTTTATTCAAAACGGCGTAAAATACATGGCTGATGGCGGCCATTATAGCGGCCGTAAATTCCCTGTCATTTTCGCCGGCATTATGCTCGATAAAAAAGAATTCTACACTTTTGCCGATGACATGCGCTTCCAAGAAGATCAGGATACCTATTACGGCACAGGCTGGGCTGGGCAAACGGCTTTATGGCAAATGACCACCCATCATGGACCGCGTCGCCCGTATGAAGAAATGCCACCCGAGCAGTGGGACAAAATGGATCAACGCTCTGAGGGTTACCGTACCTGCTGCAATGGCAAAGCATGGATCGGCACCGCCCTCGCCATGCGCCTTATTAGCGGCATTAAAATCTGGAACCACGACGCCTATTTCGATTACTGTGATCGTTGGATGGAAAAGGAAGATTCGTATGCAGCTGGACGTGGAAAACACAAACGCCCCAAAGCTGAAGGCAGCGCCTACGATGCCTTTGTCACCAATATGTGGGAAAAATATCGCGCCTCAGCACCAGAGCAGGAATACGCAGGCAAACATCGCAAATGGCAATGGACCATGGTCAACGGCCAAGCCAAGGCACCAGGTAGCTGGGTAGAGAACCACAAACCTTAAAAGCAACACACAGGTCAAAACCGCTAAGTTATTATACGCACTGCATATATATGCAGTGCGTATTTTTATTTTACGTCGCTAGCTGTAACAACCAAGCGACGTCAACAAGGAAGCCGCGAGCCATACTGGACGTCTTAACTTTTTGACGGTAAACTGACCAATAGACTCCGCTCTCTCCGCTGCATCACCACCAACTGTCAGGCACATCCTTTATGGCGCGCGCGCAAACCGAATTGGACAACAAAAAGCAGCTAGAACTTGGCAACAATGGCGGCATGCACTGGGCACATTGGTGCATCGTTGCCCTCTCGCTCGTACTAACCATTGGTGCGTGGTATATTTCAAAAACTCAAATTGAAGAAAAAGTCAACGAACGTTTCCAACGTGAAGCCACGCAGGTGGTCGCCCTGATTAAAGAGCGCATGGCACTCTATGAAAACGCTCTGCGTGGGGCCGTTTCGTTCATCGATGCAAACCAAGGCGAGATTAATTATCCTCAGTGGCAAAGCTACGCCAACAGCCTGCATATAGATGAAACCTATCCAGGCATTAACGGCATTGGCGTCATTTATAATATCAAACCAGCAGATATGGATGCTTATCTAAAAAAAGAACGTTCCTTTCGCCCCAATTATGCCCTACATCCACAACATGACAAAAATGAATACTGGCCCATTACCTATATCGAACCTGAACAAGTTAATGCCAAAGCAGTCGGTCTAGACATGGCCTTTGAAAACAATCGTTACACCGGCACCCTCAAAGCACGCGATAGTGGATTATCACAGGTAACTGGCCCTATAACCTTAGTTCAAGACTCTAAGCAAACACCTGGGTTCCTTTTTTATACTCCATTTTACAAAACCGGAAATACTCCTGACAATCTAGAAGAGCGTCGCAAGAATATTATTGGCGTCACCTATGCGCCATTTATCATGCATAAATTACTACAGGGTACCTTAGAAAAACAAAATCGTAATGTTCATCTACGTATTCGTGATGAAGACTTCCTGCTGTTTGATGACGAGGAAATCAGCAATGACGCTCATACCAATCTCTCCAAAACGATAAGTACAGATATGTATGGACGCACATGGACATTTGACATTTGGTCGACACCAATATTCAATAAAGAATCTAGCACCAGTCAGCCCTATGTGATTTTAATTGGTGGGATAATCATTGATTCACTACTCCTCGCCTTATTTATCTTCCTCTCTCGTTCCAATAAACGAGCCATTGGCTATGCCGACCTCGTCACCGAAGAGCTCGTGCTTAGAACCAAGCACTTAGAAAAATCAAATCAAGACTTAGAACAATTTGCTTACGTTGCTTCACACGATCTCAAAGCGCCCTTGCGCGGCATTAGCAACATAGCCACCTGGCTCGAAGAAGACCTCGATCCCCTCTTAGGCAGCGATAGCGCTCTCGATGAAGAGACACGCCGCAGCACACTCGATAACATCAAACAATTACACACCCGCTCAACGCGACTTGGCAATCTCTTAGAAAGCATTCTCAGCTACTCAAAAGCTGGCTCTAAAAAACATTCCATCATCAAAGTTGATGTTAATGAAAGCCTCAATGAAATCGAATCGCTCTTAAACGTTGATGATCGCTTCAGTTTAGTCTATCAAGAATTACCAATCATCGAAACGGAAAAAATACCTTTTGAAATAGTTTTACGAAATCTGGTCTCCAATGCGATGAAACACCACGACCAAGACAAGGGCACCATTCACATTAGCGCACGTTCAGCTGGCGACTTCTATGAGTTCAGTGTTACTGATGACGGCCCCGGCATTCCGCCAGAATATCAAGAAAAAATATTTAAATTATTTACCACCTTACGCAGCCGCGATGAAGTTGAAGGCAGTGGCATGGGCCTGTCAACTATTCGTAAAATACTGAATTATAAAGCCTGTTCGATTTGGGTTACTTCCAAAGAAGGCGAGCGTGGTTGCAGCTTCACCTTCACCTGGCCGAAAAAAGAAGTTATTACTGACCGCCACCAAAGCACACAATCAGACTAACAAAACGCTTTACTTACTTATCTAAAGCGCCGCCAAAGAGTCCATGCTTGCGAATACTACGCGGGCTCATCCCTGTACTAGCACTCACAAAACGCGACAGTGCGAAGGCATCAGAAAAACCAAAAGTATCCGCAATAACGGCCAATGGTTGTTCTTCGCTCAGTAATTCTGCGACAATGCGCTGACTTAAATGACGACGATGCCAGGTGCGCGGTGAACAGCCAAAATCTTGTTGGAAACTTCTGGTAAAATGATGCCGCGCTCCAATGGCGCCTGCGACAAATACTCCAGTACCGGACGCCAGCGACCAGCCTGATCAATGCGCTGCTGAATCTTGTGCCAAGACGTGCTCATCGTGGCGGCCAATTGTTCGCGTAACAAAGATTCCGCGCGCAACCAATCATTCGGCGTGTGCAATTGCAACTGTATCCACGCTCTATCGCAGGTCGCGAGATCCTGCTTCGCAAGCAGAT
>CBDUFM010000395.1:0-3856 GCA_965366325.1 uncultured bacterium | reverse complement strand
GATTTGATTGACCTGCGTGAACCCGAACTGGTGGTGCAGTATAGCGGTGCCTGTGGTAGCTGCGGTTCATCTGTAGGTGGAACCATGAACTTTATCGAAGACACGCTTGAAGCGAATCTGGGCATGCGTTTCCGACTCGTTGTTGAGGGCGCTGAAGAAGCGTCGATGTTTAACTTCTAGCGGTAGTTACTTGCTCGTAGACAGCCACGGAGCGCGCGCTCAGGCGCAGTCGCTAAAAAACTGCTTGTAATCACGCGGTATCGGGCATAGATTCCCAGCCTGATGAACAATACGTACCTTATTATTGGACGAATTATTATCTAGCCATCGCAAATGCTTGCAGATGTACCGCCGTGTATTGGCCGTCTGTAAGCACAGATGGCTTTTTTCATGTCCATTTTTCAACGCTATCCTGCAAGACAAAGAGACTACCCATGACTGATGCACAAGACCGCCTAGAGATATATGACACCACGCTGCGCGATGGAACGCAAGGCGAGGGCGTTAATTTATCCTTAGCTGATAAACTGTCCTTAACCCAGAGCCTCGACAGCTTAGGGGTGGATTTTATTGAAGGCGGCTGGCCTGGTTCGAATCCCAAGGACGAGGCTTATTTTGCACAGGTACAAGAACTGAAATTAGAAAACGCCAAGGTGTCGGCCTTTGGTTCTACCCGTCGCGCCAAGGTAAGCGCTGCAGAAGATGCGAACCTCAATAAATTAGTCGAAGCCAATGCAGATCTGTGTTGTATCTTTGGTAAAACATGGGATTTTCATGTGACCGAAGCGCTGCGTATTTCACTGGAAGCTAACTTAGAAATGATCGCCGACTCGGTCGCGTATTTAAAAGAGCAAACTGGAAAAACGGTTTTCTACGACGCGGAACATTTCTTTGATGGCTTTAAAGCCAACAATGCCTATGCGCTTGATACGGTGGAAGCCGCTTGGAAAGCCGGCGCCGAACGCTTAATTCTGTGCGATACCAATGGCGGTGCGTTACCCCATGAAATCACTGCGGCAGTCGCGGCTGTGTTTGAACGCGTTCCCGATGCGCGCTTGGGTATTCATGTGCATAACGACGGTGGCCTTGCTGTTGCCAATACCTTGGCCGCGGTTGAAGCAGGTTGTATTCAAATCCAGGGAACCATAAACGGGCTTGGTGAGCGCTGCGGTAATGCTGATTTAATTTCTGTTATCGCGAATTTAGAATTAAAAATGAATCGTCGTTGCTTGCCCGAGGGCAAGGTCGAGCGTTTAACCAAGATAAGCCGTTTAGTTTGGGAAAAAGCGAATTTAATTGGCCCAGCTAATCAGCCCTTCGCCGGTAAAGCAGCCTTTGCACATAAGGGGGGCATCCATGTCTCAGCTGTGCAGCGTAATTCATCAACCTATGAACATGTGACACCTGAGTCTGTCGGCAACGTACGTCGTATTTTGATCAGTGAATTATCTGGTCGTTCTAATGTGAATACCAAACTTTCTAATCGTTATCCGCAGTTAACTGACAATGCGGTTATGACGAAGGTGCTGACTGAAATTCAGGACCGTGAAAATGCCGGTTATTCTTATGAGGCCGCAGAAGCCAGTTTTGATTTATTAGTGCGCAAGCATGTCGATGAATATCGTGCCTTGTTTGACTTGCATTATTACCGGGTCCATGGCATCGGAACCCACGACGGCGAAAATGTCTTGGTTGAAGCAACCACGAAAATCACAGTTGATGGCGAGACCCATCTCTGTGTTGCAGAGGGTAATGGTCCTGTTGACGCACTGAGCCATGCCTTGTTGCAAGCCCTGACTCCCGGCTACCCCGTTTTAAAAGACTTAAATCTGATCGACTTTAAGGTGCGGGTGGTGAATAGCGCTGATGGGACGGCGGCGAAAGTGCGCGTCTTGATTGAGCATCGCTTTGCTGGCGAGCGCTTCAGTACCCTCGGTGTGAGTGAAAATATCATTGATGCATCGTGGATGGCCTTGGTTGAGGCCTGTGAATATGCAGTGCTGTCCTCGGAAACCCAGGTCCAGAGCGACAGCGCATCTGCGTAAAAGTGAATTTGTAAGCGACTATTGTTAGCTGACTTACGGATTACTCTCGCCTAAGTAGACGCTTGTGTTGTATACTCTCTTTATCACAGATGTGGTGAAGGGAGTAAGCAGTGCCCAAATTGAATCGCATTATTCTCCATCTCGATGATAGTCGCATTGCCCTTAAGTTGTTGGCCAATGCCTTTCGAGATATTGTGAACATTGTCAGTGTCAGCGATATCCAATCAGCGCGCGATGCCATTGCCGAAGAAGCAGATATATGCTGTTTTATTTTAGATAATCATTTGGTTGATGGCACTGGCCTAGATTTAATTAAAGATATACGTCGCAAAGCGCAGTATAAAACAACACCGATCATTTTATTTACGTCGACCTTAACTAATTCAGTGGCGCACAAAGCGATGACCTACGGGGTCAACCAATCACTGCCAAAGGTCATTAGTAATAAAGACTTGGTCCGTGAAGTGTTGTCGCAGGTGGAAAACCCTCGCATAAAAGTAGTCGCCAAAGAATATCATGAAGTGTACTGTGCCACGTGGGAACACGAAGGGCGCTTTTTTCAATATTCGCCAGATACACATACGACGGTTGAAGGGGCGACCAAGGCCGAGGCGCAAGAGTCGATGGAGTCAGCAGTGCAAGAAAAATTAAATAGTGCTGCCTATGAAAATCACATGGTCCATGAAGTGGAATTGCAAAAACATATTATTTATACGCCGCATGGCTTGGAAACGAAGTCTTTTGCTGCCGTTGATACGAAGCATCCACCTCGTTTATAGGTGTCGTGCTCCTGCTGCTGCTGCGATTAACTAGGGGACTGCTCGTCGTCGTCCTCGTGCATGCTGGCCAGTAAGGACGCTGCACTGCTGACCTGTGCGGGATCCTCTTTAAATTGTGCAAGCATGATATCGAGCAGGCTGCGGGTTTCGTTGCTGACTTCCGGTAATTCACCGAGGAGGTGCTGTGCTTGAGCAAAACCTTCAGCGACACCTTTTTGGATTTCATCGGCAAAATTTGAAAAGGCATCGCTGTGTGCATCGAGTCCCGGGTTAAGGCCGGTTACGAAATCAAAGATGCGCTGCGCGGTGACATCGCTTGCAAAATAATCAGAAAGCAATGAGACATCGCCCTCAATGTTCAGATTCAGCGAACTGTAGTCGAGCGACTGCGACTCATGTTGAGCGACAGCGCGCCCTTGTTCGGCAATAGCGCCACCAATAAATTGGCGCGCCTCATCCATGATCGTTGCGGTGTCGTGTTGCTTGCCGATTGTCGCAACTGCACCGAATTGGTTATAGGTCCGACTGTAGTTGAGTTGTTCCGAACTGAACGATAAGTCCACGCTACGACCGCGGTTATCGGTCAGGCTCAGTTCAAAGTCGATGGACTGATAGCGTAGTGTTTCAACTTCGCGGGAGGCGTAAACGGATGCGGATGACGAGGGAGGTACATGCATGTTTAACAGTATCGGCAGATACCGTGCTGACTTGAGCCCTTTTTCGCAGCCCCTGATTTAGGGTATGATAACGGGTGGGGGCTCAGGATTCTTGTTGTTATCGTCAAGGAGTTCGATCCCCAATTTCTTTTGCATGTCGCGCTTAAAGGTTTGGAAATCTGTATTTTCTGGGTTCTTCAAGAGGGCCTGTTCCATGCTTGCGAGAGCCCGCTCGTAATCTTTGAGGCCTTCATAGCAGAAAGCGCGGGTGGCTGCTAAATTGACGTGACTCTGATGAGAGAGTAGCGGTTCCAGTTTATCGACTACCTCAAGTGCCTGGCGATAGTCTCGAATGACTTGATAATAAATGCGTAGC
>CBDUFM010000394.1:0-3865 GCA_965366325.1 uncultured bacterium | reverse complement strand
GGCTTTCTGTTTTATGCGAAACGCCTTTGACCTTGTTACAAATGTCGAGAGTATATTTTGATGGTGCCTATTAGAGAGAACGTGATTGATGCATGATGAGCACCCAGATCACATGCGTAGCCTCGATGACCTACGCTTACGGCTGACGCTTCGTTGGCATCTAGCACATATTAAAAAATACGCCTGGCTGTTTATTCTATTACTGGATTTTAGTTTGATGGACGCGTGGACGACGATTGCGTTTATGCACGATCTCGGCGTCGAAACCGAAACCCACGCATGGATTCGTCGCGTCAGTGAATGGTGGGGTCCACTCTACGGACCTTTGATAGGCAAGGGCTGTCAGTATGCGACCTTTTATTTTGCGAGCATACTCGCCCCGCGCTTCTGTATTGTCTTAGGCTTAATTTTATGCACCAGTTATATGCTGGGTGCGATTATTAATGTGATGGCGCTGTGATAGATATTGATTTAGTTTAAGACTTACAAACAATACACGTGTGCTTTTTCATGTGAATGGACTTGATCTCTAATGGATTATGAAATTTCGAGTATTTTGCTAGCTGGGAATTCTCAGTGTCAGGATGTTTTTAAAGTGTATCCTGATGGCGCAGGTTGTCTTGTTGTATTATGTGATGGTGCTGGGGGCTCGAATGGAGGCTTGCTAGTTGCCGACCAAATCGTTCGTGAATTTGGCCAGATTGGATCTGAGCTATGCTCAATTGAGGATTTTAAACGAGAAGTACAGTATGCGGATCGTCGTTCGGTGATGGGTGAGTCGACTGTTGTGGCACTCCGTTTGAGTAAGGAGCGCATAATTGGCGCGAGTGTTGGAGATAGTGAGGCTGCAGTTTATAGAAATGGACATCTTTATTTTTTAACAGAACACCAGCAAGTTAAGCCGTTGATGGGAAGTGGGCACGTGCGGCCAGTTGGTTTTAAATCACCACCATTGGACGGTATGCTGTTGATCGGATCCGATGGATTCTGGAAATATGTAAATAGACTATCGCTACTGGAGAAATTGCGCGAAGTAGATTTTCTAGTTGCGGCTAAGGAATTATCAGATTTAGCACGGATGAAATCAGGCGGCCTGCAGGATGATCTATCGCTGATTGTTATTCGAGAGCGAGAGGCTCGACCCGCTAGAAAAATTTATGCACTAGATGAGTGAGCCTGCGGGTTTAAAGCTTCGCTAATTCAGCTAACTCTTCATCACTAATGGCACGACTAAAGATATACACTTCGTCCATAAGGCCAAGCCATGGGCCGCAGTTTCCGCCACTACGATTACCGATGACGATGTCTTGGCTTTTGTCATTTTGCAGTGCTTTACCTGCGCTTTTCTCAGCTTCTACAATTCCATTGACGTAGACGCGCTGTTGCTTGTTCTCTGCGTCATAGATCCACGCGACGTGGTACCAGGTGTCGTTTTCAAATTGAGTACTGCTGCTTGGTGATCCTGAGCCTTCAACGAAAAGGCGTTTATTTTCAATTTGCATTTCCCAGTTTGGGTGGGTGTGGCTGATGATGGTGCGCTGTGATGCGTCGGGGATATCTTCAATATAAATCCATGCGCAGAGTGTCACCGAATCAGACGTACTCAGTTTCTCAGGCATCTTCAATGTTAAGGCATGTTTTTCATCAAAGCGCAGTGCTTCGTTGCGATAACCTTTTACTGTTTTAAGGGCTTTGGGGACACGGACGATTTGTCCGTGTACGCTCTGGTCAATTAGCTCTATGCCGCCTTTTGATGTGGCGATGCTGTTTGCATCCATGCTGAGATATAATTCATAATCAGGGTAGGT
This sequence comes from uncultured bacterium, assembly GCA_965366325.1. Classification (GTDB taxonomy): domain Bacteria; phylum Planctomycetota; class UBA11346; order UBA11346; family UBA11346; genus JANQLF01. The sequence goes on along the minus strand of CBDUFM010000394.1, from coordinate 2,057 downwards.
CTTTTGTGGGAGTAGGCTGCTGAGAGCATTTTTTACAGGTGTCTGCGTTTGGATTGCTTCGGAGAAATCTTGGATTTCCACAGCGAGTTTTAACTTTTTAGCACGCGTGGTCTTTTTAATTTGGTAAGCCAGTTTTTTAATAAATGCAATTTGTTCTTTGTCGATGGCGAGATCAACGAGAAGGCCTGTTTTCGCCGTGAATTGCTGAACTCGTTTTGAGTCAACATTTGGTAAGAGGCTCGGATCTGGTAGACGCGCAGGTTTGGCTGCAACGGGCTCGGTTTTATTACCGAATAGATCGGTGCTTGTATTGTCACCTGCTTGAAAATAAGAAATGAAGCCTTGGTAGGCGTCTTGTTGTTGAGGGGTTGTTTTGCTGTTACTACGTGACTGCTCACGCTTTAATGCCTCGACAAGTTTTGCTTTTTCATTTTCTATTTCAGCCGTCGCGCCTTCTATGATTTTGGAAACCTCTGCTTGGTAGTTCTGCCACAGTTCAAGGCAGTCCTCAGTTGGCGCGCTTAGGTTCTCTTCTGCCGCGAATAGGGGGGTTAAAGATGCTATGCTAGTGCAGAGAAGGAATAATAATTTCATGGGCCATGAGTCTAGGGGTCTGTGCTAATTACCTTGTAGGAATTGACTACAAGGTATGTTGGGTGTGTGCTCAGCGTAAGAATTTTATAATATTCACCCACGATAATGACTGGGTGTAATCCCCATTTGAGTTTTGAACTGCGCCGAAAATTCGTAGGGCGTTGGGTAGCCGAGTTCATAGGCGATGGCGGCAATTGATAAATCACTATGCTGTAATAATTCACAGGCGTGATCCATGCGTCGACGAATGCGGTATTGTCCGGGTGAGATGCCGATGCGTTGTTTGAAGGCTTTGCGAAACTTTTCGTAATCAAGGCCGCGGCTATTGACCCAGTCGCGTAAATTATCGCGGCGGAGGCTGGCTTGACTGAGCATGTGGCAGGCGTCTTCAATCGGATCATTTTCGTTACTGTGTTGTGCGCTGCGCTGGGACTCAATAATGAAATCCTGAATAGCAACACAGCAAGCCCCGAGATCTGCTTCGCTTGCGACTGCAAGGCGCTCGCGCAGAGCGCAGAGGCGTTTCAGGCGTTCACTGTTTAGCGTCCACTTCCAGACTAGCGGTTCTTCACGGATGATACGCGCTTTAATCAGTGCTGTGGCCAGTTTGGGTCCAATGTCGAGGAAGCCTTCAAACCACTGTGAATCAGGGTCGACGAAGCCGCTGTGCTCTCGCCACGGATAGCGTATGAAGCAATGATTGGCTTCGAGTTCGTAGCGTTGCCCGGTCTTGAACTCTAGGCGTCCCTTTCCACGTAACACAAATATTAATGACCACGTTGGTGGCTGAAAGTTAATCAAATCGCGCGTTATACCGCTTTTATCCATAAAACCTACGCCAATACGTTCATATTCGTCGGCGAATGAGCGATAAATAGATCCAGGTTCAGGTAGCTTGAGTACTTCCATATTTCCTATTTTGATTACCAGATCTCCCATGGCCAGTAGAAATCTTCTCGTACACTGCTTAGTTCGTGCAGCCGTTCAGGTTGTCATTTTTCACCTTCTATGCTCTATGGAGAACCGTTATGAGCTCTGCGCTTACTGCCCGCCCAGTCTGGAATGAACCGAGTATCACTGCTGTTAATCGATTGCGTTCGCGCTCGGTATCGCGTGTGTTTGCCCATGGAGCTGATGCGCTGGCTGAACGTAAGGAACAAATTCGCAGCTTAAACGGCATGTGGAAATTTAAATTAGTTGCCGCGCCCGAAATGACGCCGGCAGATTTTATGAAAGCAGCTTACAAAGATGCTAAGTGGGACTTGGTTGAAGTGCCTGGTAACTTTACCATGCAAGGCTACGGTAATCCGCATTATACCAATGTGCAAATGCCGTTTAATGACCGACCACCGGTGCCGCCACAAGAGAATCCAACGGGTCTGTATCGAACAAGTTTTAAAGTGCCAGCGGACTGGAAAAATAAACGCGTAATTTTACGTTTTGGCAGCATTGAAAGTATGGGT
>CBDUFM010000393.1:0-3880 GCA_965366325.1 uncultured bacterium | reverse complement strand
CCAGGCCGCGATGTTTATGAATCGTCCGCGTGCATTGTTGGACAGTCTGGAAAAGAGTGCGACTGAGGCCGGTGTTGCGATAGATCCAGTACATAATTTTATCGCTCGGCGACTCTACCGTTCTAACCTAATAGACGGCATAGATTTTGATCGCCCAGCGATGTTTTTGTGGCGCAAGGGGCGGGCCCCTTTAGTCGGGATTATTCCGATTAGCGATCGCGAAGCGTTCTTGAAAAGCTTCGGTCGTGTGCGCGTTGGCAATAGCCTCATGATCCGTGTGGGCGAAAATCAGGGAACGACGGTCTACAAGCAAAATACCGATCAGGGTATGGTTGAATATCGATTGTTGATTCGTGACAATACAGCTTTTCTTGGCCGTAGTGCTGCTGAATGTAATTTATTATCTGAAATTAAATTGAGCGAAGAGGCGTCCTCGCCTATGTATCGCTTTTATATTGATCGCCCCTTTGATTTTTTACCTCGCATTGAGGACTTTCTTGGTCCAAGTGTGGATCCTCTCGAGGCTGAATTAAAGAGCCTTATTATCAGTGAGTATGATATTTTACTGCAGGCCATTCGGGCCATTAATATTTCTGTTTCAGTTGATGTGAAGCAAAATTTGCAGTGTCGTTGTTTAGTGGTGCCACAAAAGGAGTCCGGCATAGAGCTTTGGGCTGCGCGCCAACAAAATCAAAGTTCACGTTTATTGCCTTTATTAGACTTTGACCAAAGTTCATTAGCTATCTATGGCAACATTAGCTGGGCTGGTGGTATTAAAGAGACCGGTACGCGGATTGCGAAGTTCATGGAGCGTTATGCTGGTGAAGATAATGATATTGTCGCTAAGGCACTGAGTGCATGGGCCGCTTTGTCAGATCGCCAAGCTGCATTTGCAGATTGTGTGCATGTGAAGGCGCGTGGTGTGGGTGATCTAGATGTCTATGGTCTAGGGGTGCATGAGCAGGCGCGTGCCGTGGAAATGTTGGGATATCAGCAAATATTAGAGAAACACCTAGCAACAACCAGCTTAAGTGTCGAGCAGACCGTGGTGAGCGATTTACAGAGCGTCGCAGACCTACAGGCCTATTGGAAGCAGCGTCCGACATTAAAGGCAGAGTCGTTGTGGCAGCAACTGTGTTTGGCGACCGACGCTCATTTATTGTATTCTTGGGCACAGAACGATAAGAAGGTGATTAGCCAACGAGCCGCAGTACTCAATGAAGGCTTGGATACATCTGTTTCACCAATAGGCGAGGCGGGCATCGTCGTCGCTCATATGCACCTGCACAATCTTTTGCGTGAGATCTCTAACCTGAGCGGCAGCATTGGTTATAAAATAGATGAAGCGGAAATTACCGCAGCGCTGCGTTTAGATAATGAGAGAAATTTGGTATTTGGATTAGACGTGCCTCTGACGAAAACGGCACAATCAATACGAGCATGTGATTGGACGGCAGTTGTTGAAAGAGTAGAGCAACTGATCGACGAATCACTGCATAAAAAATAGGAGTAATCACAGAATGGCTGTGAAAAAGGTAGCTTTATTAACTGCCGGTGGGCTTGCACCGTGTCTTTCATCTGCTGTTGGCGGTCTTATTGAACGTTATACGGAATTGTATCCCGATGTGGAAATCATCGCTTACCGCGGCGGCTATAAAGGGCTGCTATTAGGTGATAGCATACAAGTTGATGCGGAAATGCGCGCGGCGGCAGGTGTTTTGCATCGCCACGGCGGAAGCCCCATTGGCAATAGCCGTGTTAAATTAACGAACGTCAAAGATTGCATTAAACGCGGATTGGTCAAAGAAGGCCAGGATCCATTGTCCGTAGCTGCAGATCAATTGACCAAAGATAATGTGGATGTTTTGCATACCATTGGTGGTGACGATACGAATACGACAGCGGCAGATTTAGCCGCTTTTCTGAAAACGAATAATTATGATTTAACCGTTGTCGGATTGCCGAAAACGATCGATAATGATGTTATTCCTATACGTCAAAGTTTGGGCGCATGGACCGCAGCTGAAGAGGGTGCACAGTATTTCTCTAACGTGGTCAGTGAATTAAGCGCGAATCCGCGGATGTTGATTGTGCATGAAGTTATGGGTCGTCATTGTGGTTGGTTGACTGCTGCAACAGCCGCAGCCTATCGCAGCCTGAACGCTCAGCGCGCATCAGTGCCAGGTCTGAGTATTTCAGCGCAGCAATACGATGTGCATGCGGTCTATATTCCAGAGTTGGAAATTGATATTGATGCTGAGGCGAAACGTCTATCGGCACTGATGGATCAAACTGATAACATCAATATATTTATCGCTGAGGGTGCGGGTGTTGAAAGCATTGTGGCGCAAATGGAAAAAGCGGGCGAAGAAATTCCTCGTGATGCATTTGGCCATGTCAAATTAGATACGATTAATCCGGGCGCATGGTTTGCCAAGCAGTTTGCAGAAAAAATCGGCGCAGAGAAAACGTTGGTGCAGAAAAGTGGTTACTATGGTCGCAGCGCGCCTGCCAACGCTGAAGACCTGCGTCTGATTAAGAGTTGTACGGACCTGGCTGTTGACTGTGCTATGCGCGGTGAGGGTGGGGTTATAGGTCACGATGAGGATCAAAATAATATCTTGCGCGCCATTGAATTTACGCGTATCGCAGGCGGTAAGCCATTCGATGCTGATGTGGCATGGTATAATGATTTGCTGTCAGAAATAGGACAGCCGAAAACGGCTAAGGCGGCATTGGCCGCCCACTAAGACGACTCAGTCGTAGTTAACGGCCCAGTTTACTGGGCCGTTAGCATTTATAGTTTATTAAGAGAATCCTTTACTGAAAGAATAGACACATGGCTTTACGTGGAAATGCATTAGTCGGACAATCGGGTGGTCCAACAGCGGTCATTAATCAAACCTTAGTTGGTGTTGTGAAATCAGCGCTGGCTGCTGAAGACATTGAACATGTTTATGGTGCGATTCACGGTATCCGTGGCATTTTAGATGGGCAGTTTTGTGATTTTTCTAAGCAAGACCCTGAGAATCTTGAATTGGTTGCTGCAACGCCATCTGCGGCCTTGTTGTCGGTGCGCTTGAAACCGACCAAGGAAATCTGCGAAAAGATTCTGGAGCGCTTTCGTGAATTAAATATTCGTTACTTCTTTTATATTGGTGGCAACGATACCGCTGAGACGACACATATTATTAATGAGATGGCGACTGATGCTGGTTATGATTTTCGCTGTGTGCATTGCCCCAAGACTATCGACAATGACTTGCGCGTGACCGACCACTGCCCGGGATTTGGTAGTGCGGCAAAATGGGTCGCTCAGGCATTTATGGGTGACAACTTGGACAACCGTTCTCTGGGCGGGATTAAGATAAATATTGTCATGGGTCGTGATGCTGGTTGGTTGACTGCGGCAAGCGCCTTGGCGCGCGTGTTTCCTGATGATGGGCCACACCTCATTTATTGCCCGGAAGTAGATTTTTCTATGGATGGGTTTCTGGCCGATGTGACAGCTTGCTATAAGCGGCTTGGACGTTGTGTGGTTGCTGTCAGCGAGGGAATTCATGGTCCCGGTGCTGCTGCGATTATCGACCTCGGTGAAGTAGATAGCCATGGCAATCGTCAGCTCTCTGGCAGCGGCGCTCTGGGTGACTTCTTGGCTGACCAAGTGAAGGCACATCTGAAGCAGCTTGAGCCGGATGTGAAACATCGCATCCGTGCAGACACCTTTGGGTACCTCCAGCGCTGCTTTCCTGGCGTTGTCAGCGAAGTTGATGCTGCTGAGGCACGAGCAGCTGGCGAAGCAGCAGTGGCCGCTGTGCTCAGCGACACGATCTCTGGATCGATTGCCTTCAAGCGCACGGGAGAGGGCGAGAACTACGCT
>CBDUFM010000392.1:0-3884 GCA_965366325.1 uncultured bacterium | reverse complement strand
TCCACTCGGTAACCTTATTCCAGATTGGAATGATCTGGTCTATCGTGGTCGCTGGGAAGAAGCCATTAAGGCATTACATGCGACCAACAATTTTCCTGAGTTCACGGGGCGGGTTTGTCCTGCACCTTGTGAGAATTCCTGTGTCTTGGGCATTACCGAGCCAGCTGTGACGATTAAATTGCATGAGCAATCAATTGTGGATTACGCCTTTGATAAAGGTTGGATTCAGCCAGAACAACCAGTACAGAAGACTGGCAAGACAGTGGCCATTATTGGTGGTGGCCCAGCGGGCTTGGCTTGCGCACAGCAATTAAATCGTGCCGGCCATACGGTAACTGTTTTTGAGAAACATGACCGTGCTGGTGGATTGGTTATGTACGGTATTCCCCATTACAAATTGCGTAAAGAAAAAGTCCAACGTCGCATTGACTTGCTGACCGAAGAAGGTGTGCAATTTGAATACAACGCGGAAATTGGTAAGACCCATCAATTCGCGGATATTAAATCTAAATTTGACGCAGTGGTTATTTCAACAGGTGCGGAGAATCCACGTGATCTTCCTGTTGAAGGTCGTGACTTGGATGGCATTCACTTTGCGATGGAATTTTTACCACAGAGCAATCGTCGCAATTGGGGTGATGAGGACCCGGCAGCTCTGCATCCAGAGCATAAAACTATTTTTGCTGAAGGTAAAAAGGTCATTGTTATCGGTGGTGGTGATACGGGTTCTGACTGTATCGGTACATCATTGCGTCAAGGCGCAAGCAGCGTCATTAATTTTGAATTGCTTGGTGAGCCACCATTAGAACGCACTGCCGCGAATCCATGGCCACAATACGCACGCATTAAACGGATTTCTTCATCCGTTGAAGAAATGCTCGAAGAAGGCGGTAACGTCGAATATTCAATTGGGACTAAGAAATTTATCGGTGAAAACGGTAAAGTGACTGGTCTGGTTACACATCAATTGGATTGGTCAAATGGTCGCCCAGAAGAAATTCCAGGCACCGATCGTACTTGGGAATGTGACTTAGTATTATTCGCTATGGGTTTCCTTGGCCCACGTGGTGGCTTGCTTGAGCAAGTTGGCTGTGAGCTGGACCAACGTAGCAATATTAAAACTGACCCCACAACACGCATGAGCTCTGTAGACGGTGTGTTTGCAGCAGGCGACTGTCGTCGTGGACAAAGCTTGGTTGTATGGGCTATCAGCGAAGGGCGCGAAGTTGCGCATCAAGTGGATACCTACCTCATGGGTAAAACGTTATTACCAAGCGTACGCATCGAGCAGTTTGCATACTAAGCACGCTTTTGTTATGCCCACAAAAACCCAGTGTCTGATGATGCTGGGTTTTTTCGTTGAATGGGCTTTGCCATGTTGGCATTCTGTGTCCTGTCGTATCTACTGATGGGTGAGTGAGGAGAAACTATGTTACGTGCGTGTCTATTACTGTTGGCTCTGTTTGCTTACCAGCTTGTCACTGCCGAAGAGCAGGCGCAGGGTGATGCGCGTATGGTGGGGAATGTGCATTTTTCACTCGGTTTTAAGAGCTTATCCGATGATACGTGGGGCGATGACTTTGTTGACCAAGTTGCATTGGGGGTTGGTGTGGACTTGGGGAACAGTGATTGGCCGGTCTTATTTACCATCGACTCAATTTTTTCTGCGTCCGAAAAAGAAGTGGCCGGATTAGATCATTATGTTTATATTGGTGAATTTGCACCTGGGATTAAAAAAGAGTGGGCAGTATCTGATCGAAGCTATCCATTTATGGGGGTGGGGCTTGCATTTATTACCGCTGTTCGTGGTGATGAGATTGCCGGGCATAGCGATTCCTATGACACCGAAGATGACACCGCTCTGGGTCTTTGGATTTCGGCGGGTGTCAATTGGAAGCTGAGTCATCGCAGCCGCATTGGATTTATTGGTCGCTATAGTTTTGCGGAACTAGAAATTGATGACGTCGAATATGATGCGGACGCAGTGCATATTGCATTTACTACATCAATTCATTGGTAATTACACTAGCTGTATAGATTGCTGTGTTAAGTGCAGACGAGCGATTTAAGCGCGGTCCATTGTTGCCGGAGGCTGTTAGCGGACACAAGGACCTCAATAATACTGAGTCCTGTTTGCTGTGCTTGTGTGCTGAGTGCTGCCTCAAATTCATTGGCGTCCGCGCAGCGGCTAAAAGGAATGTTAAAACCAGCTGCGATGGCTTGGAAATCAGCATCTTGCTCAGTGGTCATAAGGGCCTCGAAGCCAGCGCATTGTGCCGCAGGTAATAAATCAAAAATACGACCGCCATGATTGTTCATGATAATGATGCAGGCGGGGTGTTGCATATATTTCGCCGCACTGAGCGCGGGAAGATCATGTAGAAATGCAATGTCACCACAGAGCAGGGCGCTGGTTTTTCCTGTCGCTAGACAGGCGCCAATAAACGAACCGATACTGCCGTCAATGCCATTGACGCCACGATGCGTAATAAATTGTTTTTCACTGGCTGTACAAAATGCATTTGCATGACGTACGGCCATGGAGTTTGCACATTGAAGGAGGGCAAACACTGACTGCTGACACAGTATTGCGGCGGCAGTGCATTCCCCCCAGTCACTGCTTTGAAGAAAATGCTGTATCTGTGTTTGTGCCTGTTGTTCAGCATGCACCCATTGTTGTTGCCACGCGGTATCAACCGATGCACAGGTCTGGGCTAATGCAGCAATGCAGTCGTTGGTAGGTGATTGTAGGAGTAAGAATTTTTCATGTAAGAAGTCTTTTCGCACCTCATGATGATCGATGCGGATTACTGGGCATATTTGCCGTGCACAGTATTCATAGACAGGTCGACTGATGGGTGCTGCGCCGATACGGATTAATACATCACAGGGTGCATCAGCCAAAGGGCCGCTGAGTAATAGATCGGCACTGCAAATTAATTGTGGTACATCGCTATGACGTAGATTACTTGCTGCATCGGCAAGCACGGGAAAGCCAGTCTGATGGGCAAGTGTGATGAGATCACTGCGTTGGATCGCTGCGTCAGGGCCGCATATAATAAGGCCGCGTTGTTTACCCGTTACAGCCTGAGTTATTTGTTCGGGTAGCGCGCTGCAGTGATAAACTAGCGGCGCTTTAAAGGGATTTTTTTCTTGGTCTAAACGAGGGTCGTTTACGTTTACCCAATTTGGATCTGGAATGGGTGGGAGTGGATCGTCGAAAGCAATATTGATATGTATGGGGGCTGGGCACTGAGCAAAACAGGATTCGAGTGCATTGTTTATTTGCATGAGCGCGAGATGCACAGTGCCGACATCAGCATTGGTAAAATCAAAGTGCAGGCTGTGGGCAACGAAATCTTTAAAGATGTGTTGTTGCTGCATACATTGTGGGGCACCGCTGTTGTGTAAATAATCTGGTCGATCAGCGCTGAGAATAATAATCGGGACATGGGCGGCATGGGCTTCGCAGAGTGCTGGTAAGACATTTGCGAGAGCAGAACCAGAAGTCATATTGATAATAATGGCTTGTTGCAGTTGTTTGGCCATCCCGAGGGCCATAAATGCTGCGCTGCGTTCATCAATATGGGTGTAATGATTTTCTTTAAATGTTTGTTGCAGAGCAAATAATAGGGGGACGTTGCGATTGCCCGGACAGAGGACGGCGCCCGCGACACCTGCCTGTTTAAAGGTGGCGCAGAGCTGGCGTGCGACCCAGGCATTTCTATTCGGGTCCTGTGTTAGGCCGTCGTTTGCTGCGGCATTCATCCGTGTAATGCCTGACGCATTAATCGTAATTTAGTTTCGGTTTCTTCTTCTTCGGCGCTAGGGTCGCTGGTCTCAACTAAACCGGCACCGGCAAAAATACGTGCTTCTTTACCACG
>CBDUFM010000391.1:0-3886 GCA_965366325.1 uncultured bacterium | reverse complement strand
AGCATAGGCGAGCAAGGACGACTCATTCTCCTGCATCTGCTTAATTAACTCTTGTTGGCTTATCGTCACGCTGCATTACCTCATAGACTTTAACGCTCAGTTATCTGATCTGTTCACTAATGAGTCGTGTAAACAGAAGATTTATTAGAGACTAATTCACCCATTAGCGTAAGTCACTTCAGTACAATAACTTATAGGCTACACGTAAGTGGGTCAGCCAAGAGCCCCATTCGACGAAAAAGCGCATCCAGACCAACCGTATCACTGATAACAACTAGGTAGGCAACAGCTCAGCCGCAACCTAAATCTTTGATCAAATGGTGATGGTCTTCAATGGGGGCATCTATCGACAAAGCCTTACTCAAAATTTCTTTCAAGCGCGGCAAGACCGCTTCTGTATCCTCAGACCAAGTCAGTTGATTGTGCAAAATTGCCACCACCTCATCAGTCGTATAGGGCTTCTTCTTAAAAAAACCTCGTTGCGGAGGCAGGCTTGGATATTTCCCGGCAAGCAGCACATAGTCATCATGCGTAATGAAATCCTGTGATTCAAATTCTTTTACATCAACGAGCGCTTGCCTAATCTGCCTAGGATTTAAATGTCTTTCAATACAAGCCGCAAATTCAGCAACTGTCTCATAGTGCTCTGTCTCTGGAATGATAACTCCAAATTTTTCCTCGACCGTCATTAATATTCCAACTAGCTCAAGACCCATTACAGTACTGACCTACTTAACTCTAGAATTATCTGCTACCGCAAAAGCACTAAAGGTACGCGATGAAGCCTTCTTTAAAACCATAAGCTCACCATCTTCAATAGTAACGGTCATTACCGATTCATCTTTATCAATTTCAAAGTCCCACACTCTATCGCCAAATCCCGTCTCCATATTATCACGAAATTGCAGCTCCATACGACCATCTATAACTTCATAGGTGCCGTAGACCGGATACCTGCCCCTATGCTCAACATCTATTAATTGAAATACCACCTTATTCCTAGGGCCAAACTTAAGCGTCACGTGATCGGGCGACATCGGATGAACACCCCTATCGGCCCGTTCGCTAACCCAAAATCCATGTTCAGCGCGTGATGAACAGCCCAACATCAGCACCAGCACAAATATCATTCCGCAAGCTTTCATACACACGACAATAGTCCCCAAGCTTATTGAGCAAAGAGAAATATAAACATTGCCATTAAAAAACGCAGGCCATTGCTGGCCTGCGCTTAATAATCATAAATACAGGAACCCTACACTGGCGTCATGGTATACGCCAAACGATAGTTCCCTGGATGCACACGGTACTCATCCAAGGTATGTGGCCCGCATGAGCCGGTGCCGAGACCGCGATGAGCCGCGTCTAAATTCAGGTAGGCGTGTTCATCAGCCTGCACATCAACAGTATGTTTGCAGGCGTATAAATGCGCACTGCTAAAGTGGCTGATATTCGCTTCGCAGTGGCTTTCTGCATCGACATCAAAGCCACGCCCCGCTGCATTACGCACGCTTAATTGATGCAATGTAGAAATATGACCGTGCTCCTGTGGCATAATATATGGCACGTATTGATCAGTAATTGTTGATGACCAACGCCCCATGCGCGCACAGGATTTACGATCATTATAATTCTCTACGGGGCCAAGGCCCAACCACTCAATCTGCTCCAAACCTGCTGGAACTTGATACTGTACACCCAGACGTGGCAAATCTTCTAGACCTTTATCAACCTGAAATTGATGCTCGAGGTGCATGCTGCCATCCGCAAAAATTTCGAGTTGATGTTGGGTTTTAATGATCTTCGATTTTACCACACCCCAACTGCGTTCGCGCCAGCTAATCAGCACACTGTCTTTCCCAGCACGTACCTTACAGGCATCAACACTGCGCTGAAATTGATCGTAACCAGCATAAAGCCAGTACTGCAGTGGCTTCGCCCACTGGTCCGGTTTTTTATTACGATCAAAATTGCGCAATTTTAAACCATCATTATCAACCGCGGCACGCCAGATATCCGTCTGCCCAGAACTTTGCAGCAGCTGCACGTCCCCAACGCTCCACGATTCAATTAAACCGGATTGTGAATTAAAGACTAATGCACAATGCTCGTTAAACACGCGAATTGATTTCTTACCTTGCTCACAGCTCAAAACACCCTCAGGACGCTGCGCCTTAGGTGCCGATACAGCGATGCTCGGCAACGTAACCTGACAGATGGCTGCTATATAATCCTTACCAATCAGAGCGCTGTCGCGTGTATCAACAAAGGTCACATCAATGTGCAGCGTTTTACCAGCTGCACTTGGTGGTACTGATACCGGTACACGCACATTGCGTGCTTCACCGGGTTGAATATCCAAACGTGGCAAGCGGCCATTATCAACACACACGCCATCAACTAACAAGGACCATTCAATACGATACTCTTTCAGACTAATAAAATCATGCTTATTCGTAATTAAAATTTCTTTATTTTGTGGATTTAATAATCGAACAGACACAGGCTCATACACTGCCTTGGCCTCTAAAAAGGTCGTATGCGGCGTACGATCTGGCCAGACCAGACCATCACAGACAAAGTTAATGTCATTCGGCGTATCACCAAAGTCACCGCCATAGCCCCAGTACTCACGCCCGTCATCAGTCTTTTTCACGATACCATGATCGAGCATTTCCCAAATGAAACCGCCCTGTAAACCGTGGCGCGCTTCAATCTCACGCCAGTAATCATGCAGACTGCCACAGGAATTTCCCATCGCATGGACAAATTCGCACATAATAAATGGACGATTATCTGTAGTCGTTTCCGCCCACTGCACCATCGCAGCAATGCTTGGGTACATCGGACAAATTAAATCCGTACTGACATGGCCCGTGTCCCAACCAGCACATATCGCACCCTCGTAATGAATAATGCGTGTTGGGTCCTCTTTACGCATCCATGCCGCCATTGCATCATGATTAGGGCCATAACCAGACTCATTACCCAAACTCCACGCAAAAATACAGGGATGATTGCGGTCACGCAAAACCATCCGCGAGCCACGGTCAACAAAGGCCGACAGATACTGCGGATCATTGCATAAATCATTATAATAGTGATGTGTTTCAATGTTGGTCTCATCAATACACCACAATCCATACTCATCACAGAGCTCAAAGAAATGCGCGTCTGGCGGATAGTGGCTGGTACGCACGGCGTTCACGTTGTGCTGTTTGAGCACTTCCACATCTTTGCGCATCAACTCACGACTAACGGCCTTACCTTTACGCTCATCGTGCTCGTGACGATTCACACCCTTAATTAAAACAGCCTTACCGTTTAACAACAGCTCTCTATTTTTAATTTGCACATTGCGGAAACCTATCCGCACACGCGTTGCTTCCACCTCGATACCCTTGCTATCAAAGAGGCGCACTATGAGCGTATAGAGACTTGGCACTTCATGCGACCATGGCGACACTTTTTTTATTTCCTGCTCACAATGAGCCATGTTTTCAATCACATGTTTGCCGTGTGGATGTGGGCCTTCAAAATAATTTACTTCCCCAGTCATCTGCTTGGCAAACGGCTTATTTTTATCGCCATAGATATCCGCCTTGATAAGCCAACCCTTCTCCATGACTTGCGAAGTGCGCACCGTCAAATCTAGGCTACCAGCACCGGTGTTAAAATCATAGTCTGCCTGCGCAAACACATCTTCGATATAGACCTGGTTACAGGCTATAATATCGACATCGCGTGGGATACCCGCCTGCCACCATTGGTCTTGGTCTTCAATGAAACTGCTATCGGTAAACTTAATCGCCTGCACCGCCAAACAGTTCTCACCCTTTTGCAAGTGATCGGTGATATCAAATTCACTAGGCAAACGGCTATCTTT
>CBDUFM010000390.1:0-3889 GCA_965366325.1 uncultured bacterium | reverse complement strand
CGCGACTCAGGCAGCACCCGCACCGGCAATCGCTACTTTCTCGAAGACAATCCACAGTATCTTGATGCAGCTGGTGAATACTGGTTTGATAAAAACAAAGACGGCAGCGGCACACTCTATATACGTTTACCTAATGATATTGATCCCAAGAGCGTCAGCATCGAAGCCGCTAAGCGCTATAGCATTATCGAAGATACGGCTTCAGCAAAAGCACCGCCTCGTTTAGATGTGCTTGGCGATAAAAAGAATGATCCGGACACAGTTTCCACTATTGGGGTTCAGCATTTAGTCATCAGTGGACTTAGCTTTCAATTCAACAATACGTGGTGGGATTTAGAGTTTCCAGATTGGATGCATAATCAGGTTGACTCCGCTGCTATTCGTTTACGTGGCTCTAGCGATGACATTCATATTGCACATTGTCATTTCACCCACGTCATCGAAGGCATTCAAATTTACCCAATTAATATCCACGCCCACAATGGAACAATTAGCATTACTGATAACATTATCGAATTCACCAACGATGCCGCAATTGCTGTTGGCAAAGGCGCGGGCAGCGTACAGCATGTCAATTTTCTACGTAATAAAGTACATATGATTGGCATGCGCCCGAATCGCCAAAGCTCTGGTCACGCCGTCAACATTAATTTCCCTACAACGATGCACGTTGCTGGAAATATGTTAACCCGCGTGTACGGGGCTGGCTTATTCCTCTTCGGTGGCAAAGGCTCTGGTCAAGACGGCGACGTCCCACTCTCACGCCATCTAGTCCACCATAATCGCGTTGACCAAAGCTTACTTGCAGCAAATGACTGGGGTGGCATAGAAACCTGGCAAGGCGGTCCCTTTTACCTTTACAATAATATTTCTTCTAATCCGGGTGGGTTATGGCAAGCACGAGTAAATAACCCCGAATTTGGTGCTCGCCTTGGCTTTGCTTATTATTTAGACGGTGGATTTAAAAACTATTTATTCAACAATATCGCCTGGGGCGCAAATAATGATAAACACAGCAATCTAGCAAATGCCTTCGCTTTTTATGAAGCCGTTGGCACCATCCACAATTCATTTATGAATAATACCATTTACCGCTTTCAATCCGGCACCAGCTGGTCTCCGCGCGGCGGACACCATCACTACGCAGGAAATCTCTGGTCCGATATCACAAACCAAGTCTACATGCATGGTAAATTAAAAGAGGACAAAAGCGCCAGCCCCAAGGAATATCCACATGAGCTCATGGCCTACGGGCCAGATGTTTTCCATGAAATCAAAGGCAACTACGGAGTTTTTGAAAACCTCGCACCAAAAGAAGAAAAACTGAAAACAGACTTTGCGAGCATGGAAGCAGCAATTAAGAAAAATAAAACCTTAAATGCAACGCTAGGAACGACTACCGACAAAGCACCAATGCGTGATCCAGCTAACCGCGATATGCGCCTCACCGCAGATTCCGATGCAATCGACAAAGGTGTAAACCACTTTGTACCATGGAGCCTCTACGGCATGGTTGGCGAATGGAATTTTTATCATGATGGTAAAAGTGTGCATAAAATTCCCGACGAACACTGGTATATGAATGACTACCTTGTTGATCGCGCAACTTATCATGAAGCGCCGCAGTATCCACTCGAAGTGATTAATGTAACGGAAGAAAACTACGTCGCAGGCCCACTCGAATCCTGGATTAAAGGCGCACTCAGCCTAAATGGTGAAGACCAGTACGCCGTTCTCCGCCATGCAAACATCGACAAACCGTACACCTATAAACATCGTAAACAGGAAAAAACGGTCGAAGGCTCACAATTAAAAAATGTTGATATTCATAATCACAACTTTTTGATTGAAATGTACCTCAAAACCGAAGCCGGTGAAAACAAGGGCATTTTAGTTAAAAAACGTGGCGATGTCGGCTACGCTCTCACCCTCAATGACCAAGGCGGCGTAAGCTTTAGCATTAGCGCCAAAGAATCTGCTCACCTAGATAGCCGTGCGCAAATTAACGACGGCAACTGGCACCACCTTATCGTCGAAGCTGATCGCAAAGCAAAAACCCTGACTATCTACATTGATGGTAAACAGGACAACAGCGGCGCTGGCGTTGGCCTTGTCTCGCTTTTAAACCCAGCCGACTTTTACATTGGCGGCTCTGAAAATGGCGACTGCCTCAAAGGCTGCATTGAATTTGCCCGCGTCTGCCACGGTACCATTGCAGATGCACGGACCAGCATCGAAGAATTGTACACTTGGCAATTCGACGGCCCGCAACACCGCGACTTCCTCGGCAAGAAACCAAACGGCAAACGTGATGCCGGAGCACTTGAAGCCAGCAAATAGCAAGACAGCTGCAATAAGCACAATAAAAAACCTCGCTTATTTAAGCGAGGTTTTTTTGTAGCCATAGCGAGCAATTGTCTTGAACAGACTTAACAACAGGCCTGAATAATTTAAGCAACAGTCGTAAACGCAAATCGAATCAATGCAAAAACAAGCGCAAAGGTATAAGCATAGACAAAGGTATCGATAAGTAGTGGCGCTTTATCCTTTTTAGTTCGGTACTTGCCAATCATGCACATACCAGCAGCCACCAATAGTGGCGTCATGATAAGATTCACCACAGCAACAGCGCCTTTACCTAGCAATGCCTCAGGGAACACCATTAATGAAAGGGAACCAGCAATAATTCCCAGCAGCACGTAGCCGAAGAAGAGCCATACAGCACTGAAACGGTACGGTTTCTCTTTGTGTTTATCATAGGCAGCCAATCCAAAATGTGCTGCTAATTCAAAAATACACTGCAGCAGAAATTCACCGAAAATGCCAAATATTATTTCTAAAATCAATTCCACAGAAGCAAAGTAGCTAGCCCATGTACAGCAGCAACTACTTATTCAACTGAGGTAGCTGCGGCAGGGCCCATGCTGACTCTGGCACCAGCCAGCGATCTGGCTCTTCCACACCAGAATTTGCGCCCCATTGGTCATAAATACGTTCTTCAAGACGGCGACGATCATGCTCGGCCTGTATCGCCACGAGGTCCCAACCCTGTGCACAAATTGCCTGACATTTTTCAACGAGATCCGGCTGCGCAGCAGCAAGATTCACGGTTTCCGCGGCATCTTGTTCACAGTCAAATAAAACCGTTTCATTGTTTCCTGCAAAAGACCAAAATTTCCATTTACCTAAACGCAGCATCCGCCCTATTTCCTCTGGGCCGCGATTCATTTCACTAAATACCGGCACATCCTCTAAAGGATCTCCATGTAAGGCTGCCAATAAACTACGCCCTGTTGCCTGTGCCAAGCGTGGCCCCGACGCAGCATCACAAATAGTTAACGGAATATCAATCATACTGACTGGCATCGTTACTAGCTTGTTTTTCTGCAAGCCATCGCCAGCAATGAGTAAAGGAATGCCCACCGCATCTTCAAAGAAGGACATTTTACCCCATAAACCACGGTTGCCGGCTTGTTCGCCATGATCCGATGTATACAGAAACATTTGTTCTCGTTGTCCTGAGCGTTGCTGCCAGGCCGTACGTACCTGACCGAGCAAACGATCGGTGTGCTCAATTAATCCATAATAGGCTGCACGGAGACAACGAATTGCCTCTGGCGTCACCCGCTCATCCGTGCAAATGCGTCGACGATCTAATGCATGCATCGCGACATCATCGGGATTTATAGGCGCGTCGACACGATCATAATATTTATGAAATAACTCTGGTGGTGCCACGAATGTATGATGCGGACCATAAGTACCGACCACCATTAATAGCGGACGGTCATGTGGTTTCTGCAATTCTTCAATTGCTGCTGCTACCACCGCACGATCATAGGCCAGCACTGGCGATTCACCCGCGCCGTACAATTTTGCCCAGTCACCT
>CBDUFM010000389.1:0-3910 GCA_965366325.1 uncultured bacterium | reverse complement strand
CGGCGGCGGATAACGGCCAAATCCTGCGGTGCATGGAGATGATGACCGCTCTGACCATTGGTCACACTGCAGAAACAGACCTGCATCCCAGCCTGAGCCCATTTCGCCGCTATGCCCGCGCATTTGACTTCACAGTCATCCGGGTGCGCGCCAATAACCATTACTCGAAAGCCACTACTCATACCTAAGCCTCTGTTTGTGCTGATTTTTTTGCCAATACTGCTCTTTATTCATATATTCTTGCTGTTTGTTAATCATATCTTGTTTATAGAGGCCTATTTTACGCTATTATTCTTGCATTCATCAGCAATATATGATCATTAAACAACATAAAGTATTCTTATCTTGCCATGACAACTCACCCCATCCACTTTCGTCACTTCTGTAAACCCAGCGCCCTCGACCACGAGCACTTCTATGTCAGCTCGATTGGCCACGACACCTGGCGCGGTAATTCTCAACTACTGCGACGCGGACACCGCTATCATCTGCTCATGCTGACCCTCAGTGGCGCTGCCACCGGCAAGGTTAACAATAGCCCTATTTATGCCGAAACAGACAGCATTTGGATTTTCCCACGCAATAAAACTTACACCTATTCGTGGAACCCCGATGTCGCCGAATGGACTTATTACTGGATAGAATTTGATGGCCAATGGGCGTCAACACTGCTCGAAATGATGCACCTAAATCAGGAACATGATTTTCATAATTGCAGTAATAGTGCCGAAATCGTACGCACAATAATCGACGAGGTTATTGAGCGAGGCGACGATGCCCAGCACTACGCTAGCAGTTTATTATGCCAAGTCTTTGCCCAGATGGAACGTTCGCGAAAACATCCCACACGCAGCAAGCAGCAGCATAGCGTCGATACGATTGCTAAAAAATTTATGGCCGATCATTTAAAGGACGCGATTCAATTAGAAGATGTTGCCGCCTACGTCAAACTGAGTCCGTTTCATCTCTCGCGAATTTTTAAAAACATAAATGGCATTCCACCCATGACCTACCTACGTCATTTGCGCGTGGCTCGTGCCAAGGCACTCTTCAATCGCAAAGACATGAGCATTAGTGAAGTCGGTGTAGCCGTTGGTTATCCCATCATTCAACACTTTAGCAGAATGTTTAAATCTGAGACCGGTTTAACCCCACGCGCATTTATTAATGCGCATGCATAAATCACTGCACTGATGGTTCTTTGACATCAGGGTTTTTATTCGCGCCTTCTACATTATACACTGGTGAAACCACCTGCACTTCGACATGCATCTTTTGGTCGTACTCACCGGCCATACGCACATAGTCATTGTAATCGACATCCAAGATATCGCCTGGCTGGACGCCAAGTTTCTCATCGCCTGTCGTTGAAGGCAACAAGGTGGTACGCACCCAGCCCTTGAATACGCCGGTATTTTTACCTGTTTCCTGCAGGCGCACATCTTCCCAATCGCCCAGTAATTCACCCTCTGCATTCTTCTCATTGCCATCAAAGCCATAGCGATTGCGCACACGTACCGTCACTGCATTAATCGCACCAATATCCGTATTTGAGTCCGGATCATTAACCATTAAGCCCAAAGACTTACTCACTTCCACCGTTGGATACTCAGCAGCCGTACCCTCAGCGGTGAGCGTATTTAATGCCGCGTCTGTACCCAGCAATTGCAAGTTGCCCCAACTGGAAGGCTGTGACGAATAATGAAAATTAGGATTATAATTACGCAACGACGAGGTCATAATGCTGTAATTACTACTGTGATTAATCGCATACAGGAAGCCAATAACCTGACCAGCCCTGAAAAATTTCAAATTAGTGAGATGCGCACGTGGAATAAAATATTCAATATTGTAGCCCGTGTTGCCAGGATGCACTTTTGAACCCACATATTGCTTGCCTTGTCCGTTACGTTGAGCCTTGTAGCCGTGGCCACCCCAAACCACTTCCCATAACTCATTGCGATCGCGAATACCTGGCAACTGCGGGGCAACCCAAAATTGCTGGCAGGCGTGTTGCGCAGTTTTCGCCGCCTTACTATTCTTCATGTCGAACCATATTTCCATACAATCAAAATTCCAAAAATTATCTTCCATGGTTTTCTTATCAGCTTTTTCAAACTGACCTGATTTATCCTGAACCAAGGCCAAGACATACAAACCATCTGGACGCCATTGCATAAATACATCTTTGCCAGGGCTCAAACGTGTGTGCTCTAAATTCCAATCACTCGGATCGCCATCCAACTTAGGCACTGTCGTACAAAACGGCACGGCACAAAAATCGGTGTCAGCAAATTTTGGATGGGCCTTACGCGGACGATTTGGATTTAAGGTTGCTACTTCACGCTTATGAAGCTTACCCACATAAATATCCTGACTAATCTGTAAGGTATTCGTTTGCTCGGACTGCAAGGTTGGCTTAGCGAAGCGCAAGACCGGCGGCTCCTTTGAGACAACCGTCACTGCATTTTTGCTCAGAATTTCCTTCTGTGTATTCATTGACAATTTTCGCGTGCGCCATTGAGGACTCATTAATTTTCGTCTCAGTTCACCCTCAATCTCTACCTCTACGCCATGACCTGAGCCAGCACTTTGCTTAGTCGAATTCGCTGCCTCTCCTTCTTGCCCACCGGCATCGTCACCACCATCATCTAGGCCCATTTTTTCTGCCAACGCCTTACTCAATAATGCACTTAAGGGGCCAGATTTTTCTGACTCCGACTGGCCCTCGCCCATCTCTTGTTCTGCGCTGACCTGTTCACCTTCTTCACCACCATTCGTTCCCTCTTTTTTCTGCTGACTAGCTTCCTCAGCAACAGCGACGGCTTCTTTTGCATCCAATTTAAAACTTTCTTTGCGCTGATCTTTTTCTTGCTCAGTGCCGGTCTGCAATTTGTCACGCAGATGTTCTGCCTTCTCTTCAATCTTGTTCTTAACCGATTCTTCTTTAATTGCCTTAACCACTTCTTCAGTATTTAGTTCTGAACTATCCTTCAGGCCCTTTATTTCCTTGGCCAATTCCTGAACTGATTTCAATTGTTTATCAGATTGAGCGAGGGCTTTTTTACGCGTCTCGTTAACTGCATCAGCAAACGTCTGCTTTGCCAACTCCAAGGATTTGATACTTGCCTCCGTTTTGGCCACACCCTCCAACGATTTAGGTGCATCTGTCTTTTTACCGTCATCAATAGCCTGCTGTAGCTTCTCAATATCCTGCTTATGGGTGCTCTGCTCAGACTTACTCAGTTTCTTCACTAAAGATTCAGCCTCGCGTATCATAGTGCGATGCGCCTGTCTTGCTTCGTTCTGCAGCGCGCCGCGCGCCTTACGCTCTTTGTGACTTGCGGCCACATGTTCCTTCTGCGACTGCTGCGCTTTTTTTAATGAAGCCACAACGGCATCCTGCTCCTTAGTTTTCCCATTCAGAGCATTTTTCGCATTATGGCTGGTTTCTTGTAATTTATTTAAGGCTGGCTGAGAATTACTGTCTTGTTTGGCGATTTCCTTTTTCGTGTTCTCACTCTGCGTACGCACCGCATCTTGGCGCTGCTGCACCTGCTTATCATCCTTATGCTGCTGCATTGATTGCTCGATCGTGTCTAGGGTTTTCTGCACTGCATTATCAAAGTCTTTGCGTGCCTGATCCTGCTCTTCTTGAGCCTTTGCATAATTCTCCTTAGCCTGCTCTAACTTCGACTTCACCTTGTCGTTGCGTTCCTGCTGTCCCTCTTCGGTAAAGGGGTTGTCTTCACGCACTTTTTCAATAGTAGACGCCGCTTGCTCGGTAATGAGATCCACTTTCTTTAGTAGCTCATCAGTGTTTAAGCTGGGATCCCTAAGCTCCGCTTTCAATTTTTTAATCTAATCCTGTAACGTATTAAGATCTTGGTTCTTTTCTTTATTATAACAG
>CBDUFM010000388.1:0-3915 GCA_965366325.1 uncultured bacterium | reverse complement strand
GATCCTGGACTAAAAGACCGTAATCGGGGTCATCGAAAAATTCCTGTTTTGAATAGCGTTTCCAGGTTAATCCATCAGCAGATTCTTCATACGCATAGTCAAGGTTATGCTTCTTTAAGAATGCTAATAAAGGCTGACGTAAGGCCGCAGCTTCACGTTTAGCTTCCCCTGGGACATGCACACGATTGCGCGTCTCTTGTGGGTCAAGAATATGATCAAAGTAAAATTCTTTATTATCAGCAGCCGAATAAAAATAATTTCCGGTTTCGCTCACAATCAAATATTGACCATTTGCTCCGCTGTTCCACTGCGAAAAGACAAACTCGCGCTTACTCTCGCCATTTGCCACTTTAAGCAGCGATTCGCCATCCAATGCAGCCGTTGGCTTGGCAATCCCAGCCACGTCCAAACACGTAGCCGCAACGTCAACCAAGCTTGCTGGCTTGCGTACAATTGTATCTGCTGGAATTGATTGTGGATAACGCGCCAACATCGGAATGCGTGATGATGTCGAGTGCATACTGCGTTTACCAAAACAATTATAATCACCGAGGTGCTCACCGTGGTCTGAGGTAAACAGAATTAAGGTATTATCTAGCTGTCCGGTTTCTTCCAAGGTTTGCAACATGCGGCCCACTTGGAAATCAATAAACGAAATACAACCGTAATAATACGCCTTAATTAAACGCATCAAATTGTTATCAATGCCTTGATCACGGTATTTATAACGATTTTGCGTACGATTAATATGCGTCCACAATGATTCAAAATCCTGCGGCACTAAGGGCAAGGGCATATTGGGCGCACGGTATAATTTGTGCCACGGCGTTGGCAGCGCAAACGGTGGATGTGGATGAATGATACTCGAATATAAAAACCATGGTTGATCAGAATCGGCCTGCTCTTCCATAAATTTAACCGAACGATCACCAATCCACTGCGTTGGGTGCAAGGCAGCGGGCATCTGCGCCGTCTGTGGAATGTAATACATTTCACCACGAACACCATGTGGATCCGTAATGTGATCATAGCCTGCAGCAAAGAGCGCTTGTAAATAATCATCTTTTTCCGGTTCACCGGTAATTTCCTCCTGCTCCTCACGCGACTGAAAACCACGCAAGCCATGTGGATCCGGCACAAAATGGCACTTACCTATGCCATGGGTCCGATACCCCGCCTGCGTCAAATCGTGTACAAAAGAATCATTTTCGTCTGCCTTCATCGGCATATTTTCATTACAGCCCGTCGTATGCGGATACAAACCATACTGCAGAGAACAGCGCGCAGAAACACAGACTGGCGACGGTGTATAGCAACGCGTAAAGGCCGAGCCCTCTTTGACAATTCGATCAAGATGCGGTGTAATGATATGCGGATTACCTAAGGCATTAATTGTATCAGCCCGCTGCATATCAGTAAAAATTAAGAGAATATTGGGCTGTGATCCCATGAATTGAACTCCAAAATTGAATGCTTGGCAGACTAGCGCCTCACCAGACAAAAAGCAAGAAGCCCAGACTTGCTTAACACTTGGTTCACTTCACAGTGCATTTGTTGCAAGAAGCCCTGCGAGATTCCTATGCTAGATTCGTCGCTATCACAAGAAATGTGGAAAGAGCTGCACAATGGCGGTCGCGAAGCCCTCACCGCCTATATTTTTGATCTTCGCGTTGGCGACATTCAACTCGGCCTGCGCCAGCTAGAACCCGAACAATCGGTTATTCTTTTCCAAGCATTGCCGATTGATATACAAAGTGAATTACTAGAAGACCTGCCACCTGAGCTGCGCGATGCCTGCCTCGAGTCAATGAGCGATGAAGAGCTCGTTAAATTAGTCACCGAGGCTGCCAGCGATGAAGCCGTTTATTATCTCGATCAATTAGAAGATGATCGCGTCAAACGGATCTTTGAACAACTCGAAGAACGCGTCAAGAAAACGTTGCACGAACAGTACCATTTACCAGAAGACTGCGCCGGTCGCATTATGAGTGACGAGTTTGTCGCTGTACAAGCCTACACCAGCGTCGAACAAACCTTACGTAAATTACGAAGCATTAATGAAGACAAACACGAGGGCGCACTCTACGTTGTTGATGCACGCGGACGCCTAGAAGGCGAAGTCAGCTATCGTTCTTTAGCGCTTTCAGAAAAACACATAAAGGTTCACCAAATTATTGACCACAGCATTCCTAGCGTGGACATTAATACCGATGAAGCCGATATCCCAGACATCATGGTCAAACACAACATGTCGACCATCCCAGTAACAAAAGGTGACCGCGTTTTATGTGGCGTCATCAACTGGGATGATGCCGTTGAGATCATGGAAGATGAAGTCGAAGAAGACATGCTCGCGGTTGCTGGTACGGCGGAGAATTTTGAGGACAACGAACATGTCTTACGTCGTGCGGGGCATCGCCTTCCCTACCTGCTGATCACGCTGATTGGTGGATTTATCATGGCGTCCATGATCGACACCCAACTCGAACACATTAATGACTATAGTTTATTAGTGGCCCTGATTCCCATGGTGCCCGCCCTTGCAGGTAACATCGGCATTCAATGTTCGACGGTGACCCTGCGCTATATTGTAACCGGCAACATTTCCCCCTCACGCATACGCTCGCGTATTTTTCGTGAAGTCAGCACCGGCCTCATTCTGGCCATTGTAATTGCCACATTAACCGGCGTCGGAGTTTTTGGCTACATCATTGCCACCGGTGGTGAATTATTGTTAGGCTGCGCGATTACACTCGCCATGTTGATTGCAATTATTCTCGCTGCACTTTTTGGAACTTTTGTTCCGATTGCCTGCGACAAAATGAATATTGATCCCGCCATCGCTGCCGGACCCTTCATTACCATGCTTAATGACATCGTTGGTGTTGGGGTGTATTTAATTACCGCCCTTAGCTTCATTCAATTTCTCTAGCCGTTGCGGTTACGCAGCTCACCCGCTATCTCAAGCGTCAAAACAGCCTAAGCCGATTCAGCAACCAAGGCATCGACCGCTGCTGGTTGCGGGACTGATTCCATCGCGCCATGTTTACCAACGGCTAATGCAGCCGCACAACAGGCACGCTGCAGCGCCGCCTGCTTATCCATACCCACCAGCACGGAAGCCAAGTAATAACCAATAAAGGTGTCGCCCGCTGCCGTTGTATCGACCACCGCAACTGACAAGGCCGGTAAACGCAGTTCTTCGGCGGCAGATTTAAAATGTACACCATCTCCACCCAAGGTCAGCACTAAATCAGCTGCTGGGTAGAGCGCATGCAATCGCTCAAGAACCTGATCCATTTCAGCACACGCGGCCATTCCAGCCCCCTCAGTTTCATTTAAAATGAAACAGGAGACCAAGTCCAAAGGGAAACTATTTATCGCCTCGGTAAAGGGAGCCGGATTAAAATAAATTAACAAACCTTTAGCGGCAGCCTTCTGCATGATCAATGGAATATTATTAATTTCATTTTGTAGTAATAAAATATCGCCAGCAGAAAATTCTGCCAAGGCAGCATCAATCTGCGCTGCTGTATTTTCCTGATTGCCACCGCCAAATAAAACAATGGCATTCTCACCATGCGCATCGACTTGAATAATCGCATGACCGCTATGAGCGGCATCTGTATGCACCAAATGGGTATCGACACCAGCTTGCTGCAAAGTCTCTAGCAAAAATAAACCATCTTGGCCAATACAACCCGCATGACAGACCGGCACCCCAGCCAAGCCCAAAGCCGCTGACTGATTGGCGCCCTTGCCACCAGCATGTACCTCCATCGCCGCAGAGGCCAAGGTTTCGCCAGGACGCACGATATGCGCTTGCTGGTAGACATAATCAATATTCAGGGACCCATAATTCAATACGCGCATCTGTACTCCGTGATGACTCCATAATTGCACAATGAGGATCAT
>CBDUFM010000387.1:0-3917 GCA_965366325.1 uncultured bacterium | reverse complement strand
GGAATGGGTTGATTTTTACGCCCGTGTGTTTGGCCTCAATCAAAAGGGTTTCTTTGACATTCAAACAGGTCGCAGTTCTTTGCTGAGTAAGGTCGTTGGTGACGATGATTTTATCAAGATGCCAATTAATGAGCCCAGTTCTAAGAATTCACAAATTCAAGAATTCCTAGATGTGTATCAATCTGCCGGGGTGCAGCATATCGCCTTGAAAACGTCTGATATTATTGCGTCGATTGCCGAGATGCGCAAGCAAGACATGCAGTTTCTCTATGTGCCAGATAATTATTACGAAGATGTGCCGCGTCGCTGTGGAACGATTCATGAAGATATAGAGGCATTACGTAAACTGAATATATTGGTCGACCGTGATCGCGAGGATGGCTATTTACTTCAATTATTTACCCGTCCAATATTTGATCGTCCAACTTTCTTTTACGAAATCATTCAGCGGCGTGGTAATTCGGAGGGTTTTGGGGAAGGTAATTTTCAAGCCTTATTCGAGTCGATTGAGCGAGAACAGGAGGCGCGAGGTTCACTATGAAAATAGCGCGTATGAGTGTTCATGGCTTAACTCGGACGGTATTTCAACACCTTGATGGTTTGTGGTATGATACTGCTGTGGTGCTCAGTCGTCCTGATGATTATTTAGAAAACTGGGAGGAAAACCTGCGGCTACTGCAGGCATTTAATCCGCAGGGGCAGGACTCTGTGATTGTCGAAGAGGCTGAATTTGCGATCCCATTTCAGCCGAAGACCTTTCGTGATTTCTATGCCTTTGAAGAGCACGTGAAAACCTGTCGGGCCAAACGTGGCTTAGCGGTGGACCCAGCTTGGTATGAGATACCGGTCTTTTATTTTTCCAACCCCTATGCTATGGTTGCTGCTGGTGCGGCCGTCCATGCACCACTGTCGAGTGAAGAGCTGGATTTTGAATTAGAGCTCGGTTTGGTTATTGGTAAGGCTGGTCGCAATATCAGCGTGCAGGATGCTTGGGACCATGTGGCAGGATTTTGTATTATTAATGATTTTAGTGCGCGCGATTTACAGCGGCAAGAAATGTCTCTGCAGCTCGGCCCAGCAAAAGGAAAAGATTTTGCAACTGCCATTGGACCGTATTTTGTCAGTAAAGATGAATTGATTGCGCACAAAACGGAACGCGGCAATTTGAAGCTCGCTATGTCTGCCTACCTAAATGGTAAGCGCATCTCATCTGGTCATGCTGAGAGCATGTATCATAGCTGGCCAGAAATCATTGCGCATGCATCGCGCGATGTGGAATTACAGGTCGGCGATTTATTGGGAAGTGGTACGGTTGGGACAGGGTGCATTTTAGAATTAGGCACGGCAGTGACTGGAGCCTATTTGCAGGTTGGTGATTGTATACGATTAGAGATTGATGGCTTGGGTGTCTTGGAAAACCATATTTGTGAAAGGCCGCAATAATGCCTATCTATCGTCACATGGGCTCAGTCCCAGCAAAACGTCATATACGTCACCAACGCGAAGCAGCCGCGAGTTTTCTCGGCGAGGCTCTGTATTATGAACAGGTGACGACTTTAGGTGGTTTTGATCAGGCCTATTCGGTGACGTATCACCTGCGACCACCAACACGTGTACGCAGTATACAAGCACATAGTGAGATCGATTTACGCCGTGTGCAAGCCAGCATTGAACCGCGCCACCTTTTATCGCAGCAATTACAACGCCAAGGTGAGCTAATTCTTGGGCGACAGCCGTTGCTGGTCAATGATGATCTGCTGATCTCCCGTGTGCGACCAGCGCAGCAACAGGCGCAGTTGTACAAGAATGCCCATGCCTCTGAATTAATTTTTGTTGCAGCGGGCGGCGGTGTTTTGGAATCGATGTTTGGTGCACAGCGCTATCGTCAGTATGATTACCTACTGATTCCACAAGGAACGACCTATCGATTAATCGCAGACGATATCAACGTGGAAGAACAGCTTATCATTGAAAGCTCCTCTTTGCTGCAGTTGCCAGCGCGATATCTAAATCCTCAGGGGCAGCTGAAATTAGGAGCGCCATTTTATGAGCGGGATTTTCGTGGGCCGGAGACCGCCATTTGTCTAGACGAAGACAAACCGTGTTCAATAATGTGCAAGCAAGGCGCGCAGTTTCATGAAATAACTATGGCACATCATCCCTTTGATGTACATGGCTGGGATGGTTTTGTCTATCCGCTTATGATTAATGCTTTGGATTTCGAGCCGATAACGGGCACGGTGCATCAACCGCCACCTGTGCACCAATTTTTTGAAGCAGCAGGTTTCGTGGTGTGTACATTTGTACCGCGCCATTTGGATCTTCATCCGCAGGCGGTTAAAGTGCCTTACGCTCATAGTAATGTGATGATGGACGAGATGTTATATTATGTTGACGGTTCTTTTTCGTCACGGAAAGGTATTGCATGCGGCTCGATGACTGTGCATCCGCGTGGCCTGACGCATGGGCCGCATCCGGGTACCTTACAGAATAGCTTGCAAGCAACGCAGGCCCAGGAGATAGCGGTTATGGTTGACACCCAGAAACCCCTGCAGCTCTGTGGCAGCGCCTTGAATATCATTGATGCAAACTACGCTCAGAGTTGGATGGAATAAACATGATTATTAAACCTGATGAAATGCCAGCGCACCATTTTTACAAACACCTTGTTTGGTGCATTACGCCACGGCCGATTGCGTGGGTCTCGTCGCTCTCAGCGGATGGCGTTGCTAATCTTGCACCATTTAGTTTTTTTAATGGCATCGGCGCTAACCCACCGGCACTGATGTTTTCGGCCGTCAATCGGCGTGATGGATCAAAGAAGGACACGGTTGCCAATATTGAATCACAAAAGGAATTTGTGGTTAATATTGTTTCTTATGAAAATCGCGAAGCGATGAATTTGAGCTCCGCAGATTTTCCAGCTGATGAGAGTGAAATTGATGCCTGCAACTTAACGCGTGGCAGCAGTGCGTTGGTCAAGCCACCATTTATACAGGAAGCCGCCATCCACATGGAGTGCAGTCTTAACCAAATTGTTCACCTTGGTGAAGGGCCCTTGGCTGCGAACTTGATTATTGGAAATATATTACAGGTCTACATCAGCGATGATATCTTAGATGAAGACGGTGCTGTTGATCCGAATAAATTAGACAGCATTGGCCGCCTAGGCGGTTCGTCGTATAGTCGTACAACGGAAAATTTTGAAATACCGCGTCCGACAATTTAGATGCTGTAATTAATCAATCGCCGCATGGGTAAATGATTCAACGTCACTGTCGCTGACAAAGGGTTCGCCAAGGCTGACGTTATCCAATTTGCCGTCTAAAAGCCATGCTTCGATGAGGTCGACCTGATCGTAAAGATGTTGAAAGCTATCTACGATGAAATACAGCGGTTGATAGTGGTCTATTTCAAAATATTGATTAATGACCCACTCTAAAGAGAGCGGATAGCGCTGGGCTTTTTTATCGTTAATCGAGAAGGCTAGCTCAGCATACGAACTCAGGAGGCCACTGCCGTAGGCGCATATGTCATTGGTATTCTTACGCATGAGGCCGAATTCAACCGTAAACCAAAAGAAGCGTGCCAATGCTTTGATGTTGCTGTGAGCAAGGCGTTTTTGTTCCTCAAGATCACTGATGGATTGTACGCGGATGGCGGCACTATGTGCCACTTCACCGAAGCGAACCAAGACATCGGAAAAGGTTTTGTCTAAATGCATCGGCACATGGCCAGCCATGTCATGAAAGCAATCAGGCTCCGGTAGGTAGTCCAAAACTGCACCATCGCGAATGGTGATGGTGGTAGGGAATATGCGATGCCGTAATTTGTCAAAAAAGGTGTAGGCAGGGACATGGCCTGATACCGCTTCGGCTTTAAATCCTGTCAATTTATGCATTTGATCGTTGATTTCA
>CBDUFM010000386.1:0-3931 GCA_965366325.1 uncultured bacterium | reverse complement strand
CCTATGCCGCAATTATACTTTTCACGGGACGCCATTACTACATCAACTTATTTGCCAAAGCTATTGGTATGCGCAGAGATGGCACCGAACATAACGAAGGCGTGTACGCAGCACGCGTCCTCATTATATCCTTTGTTGGCTTACTTGCCTGCCTCTGCTTTATGTTTCAACTGGACTTTTATGTAGCCGTCATCTTTACCCTGCTCTCATTATTATTGTTCCTAGTCTTTACCCGTATAATCTGTGAAACGGGCATCCCCTATATGCAAGCTGGCTGGCAACCTGCCATAGTGATGACCAAAGTCTTAGGTACGAGCGCCGTTGGTGCAGCCCCACTAGTAATGATTTACTACCTTGGTGCCATTCTGTTTTCAGACCCCAAAGAAGCCATGATGCCCTATATTTCAAACAGCTTTAAAATGGCGGATGATTATAAAATTAAACTAAAGAAGCTGTGCCACGTTCTATTAGCCGTTGTCGCAGTAGCTGTTCTCGTCAGTATCTGCGCGCGCATATATCAACACTACAGCATCGGCGCTTATAAATCTAATAACCCCTACGGCAGCTTTCACGTTCCTAATAACTTTTTGAATAATGCGACCAGAGATCTGACTCAACTTGATGACATCGGTCACCGCGATGCGCCGGGGGAAAGCTCGACACTTAGCATCATAGAACGCATTGGACTCATCAATGCGGATGAAGGCATCCTCGTCTACATGTTTGCTGGCGCCTTTGGTGTCGCACTCTTCTTCTTCCTGCGCTTTCGCTTTATCGGTTTTCCGCTGCATCCGGTATTGTTCCTCATCTGGGGCACCTATCCCAATATGAAAACGTTTTACGCCTTTCTTGTCGGTTGGTTTATTCGAGAAATCATTGTCCGCTTTGGTGGCGGTAAGATCTATCAGGATTGTAAGCCCTTCTTTATCGGCCTAATCTTTGGAGAGCTACTACTGGGCATTACTGGCGTCAGCGTTGGCTTCATCTATCACGCCTTCACCGACTTCACCGAAAAACCACCAGGCTTTAAAGTTATTGCCGGCTAATCTGAGGGCTCTACGCATAAAACAAAAACGCCATCAACTCATACGTTGATGGCGTTTTCTATTGGGACTGTGTTGCGATTTTTTTAGTTAAACAAGAAATGCATAACATCGCCATCTTTGACGATATAGCTTTTGCCTTCTGCACGTAACTTGCCGGTATCTCGGCAGCCCTTCTCACCGTTGTTGGCAACGAAGTCATCGTAAGATGCAACCTCAGCACGGATAAACCCTGCTTCAAAATCAGTATGGATCACTGCAGCTGCCTGTGGCGCCGTCCAACCTGTTTGTATTTGCCATGCGCGCACTTCTTTTTCACCAGCCGTAAAATAGGTCGCGAGTCCAAGCAATTCATAACCAGCTTTGACCAAGGTGTGCAAGCCCGGCTCTTCCAAACCATAGTCGCCCATAAACATGTTACGCTCTTCATCATCAAGCTGAGATAATTCCTCTTCGATTTTACCACAAATGACAATAGCTTTGGCGCCATGCGCTTCAGCAAATGCGTTCACCGCTTTGCTATAATCATTGCCACCACTCGCAATATCCTCTTCACTGACATTACACACAAAAAGCATCGGTTTAAGTGTAATTAACTGACAGTCAGCAACATGGGCGCGCTCATCAGTACTGAGATCCAAAGAACGTGCCGGCTTGCAATCCTTAAAGGCAGCCGCTATTTTTTCGAGCGTCGGAATCGCAGCCTGCGCCTCTTTGTCAAAGCGCTTCTTCTCACAACGCTGCAGTTTCTTTAAAACGGTTTCTTCATCTTTGAGAATCAGTTCCAAATCAATGATCTCAATATCGCGGACTGGATCGATACTGCCATCAACATGGATGATGTCATCATCCTCAAAACAACGAACCACGTGCAGCACCGCATCGACTTCTTTAATGTGCGAGAGAAAGGCATTTCCTTTTCCGGCACCCGTACTAGCACCCTTCACCAAACCGGCGATATCTACCAATTCAATCTGCGTTGGAACAACAACTTTGGTCTTCACAATCTCTTGGAGCACGAACAGGCGCTTATCAGGAACAACCACCTTACCAGTATTGGGGTCAATAGTGCAAAAAGGATAGTTAGCTGCCTCTGCACCCTCAGATTGTGTTAACGCATTAAAGATAGTGCTTTTACCCACATTGGGTAGACCGACGATTCCGCAATTAAAAGGCATATCTGCTCCTGATCCGCGCAGCTTGGGTCTAGATTGGAATACTCAAGCTTGTCTCAGGCGCTCACCCGCAGCCATCAGTCACTATTCACCATGACGGTCAAAAAAACGCTGGATCGGGCTCTGTGGCCCGACGGCAAGGCTATGACCATGTTTGCGCATATAGTGCCCAAGCACGCGTAGCTGCGTTGGACTATGGTATGGTGACTCAAAGATTCGCGACATTAAACGTTGTTGTAATATGGGGTCTGTGTCCAAAGCAACTACGCCACTCGCTTGTAACTGCAAACGCTTAATCAAGAGATCAATAAACGACAAACGTTGCTCGCGCTCCATCTCATCCATGCTTGCCAACAATCCGCTAATAATGTATTCGTCGGTTTGATGCGTAATAATATATTGGAAATCACTGTTACCAAAAATGGATGCGTCTTTCAAACAGCGCAAGAAACAATCACGACGCATTTCCTGCGGGGCGTCTCTCTGCTGATGCAACCAACTTAAAACTATAATTTTATCCATCTGCGTTAACCTACGCAGCAAGATTATCCCCTTTTCACCCTCCTGCATCAGCGACCAATCCATCACTGCACGCAGATCAAAGGAACTCGTATTTAATTGCTTGTCCAACACGCTCGATAGATGCCAGTGCAAGGCAGGCAATGACTTTTCATAAACATGCTCTTGGCGTAGAGTAATTAAATCTTCTTTAACTGAATAATCTGCCCATCCAGTACTCGTCGACTTGGCGTCATGGCTATAATGAAGACGCATTGGCTTTGACTCCGGAAAAGACAGATGCACATAACAGTCTTGTGTACTAGCCTGCACACCCAATAAGCCCGGTCGATAAAGTGGCAGTGCAATCTCATTACCAAGCTGCTTAAAGCCAATACCAGCCATATTTGCAGGAATATAGCGCGTTCCTCCAGATTGCTGGACGACGCCTTGAGCGCCACGCACTGTGCTTTTCTTCTGTAAAAGAGCTACGTTAATATCCTCGGTTAGTTCAATGACTTGCTGCTGCGTCATAAATCCACGCTCAACCAGAATGCTTTCAACCGAACGTCCGCTTTCTTTCACATCTTCAAGTACACTTTTTAACTGTAGAGGCGTAATATATTTTTTACGTAAGGCCAAATCACTAAATTGACTGGTATAAACCGCTAGCGGCTCTGAAATAAAACTGCTGCCGCTACCAGCGCCAATAATTAAGGGCAACTGCTTGCGTGAGCACACAGACAACAAATCACCTAATTGGGCAACCTCCTTGCCTGGCTTGCCCATTAACCCTGGATCCCAGCGTGACTCCGTATCGAGAAAAATTTGCCAATCAAAGACACCACGATTAATCGCTTGTAAAATTTCTTGGTCACGTGGTGCACGCGGCATACCAACACAACCCCAATGCGCACCCAAATGCCACTCGTCCAAACTGCCAAATATTCCGCGTGCATAAGCATCCACGGTCCCTTGATCAGGTAATGCTAAAATGGGAATGCGTTGTTCCCAGCCACCGACGCCAACCCGTGCCGCGGTCCCAGCACCCAGCAAGACCACCAGCTGCAAGTCTTTACCCATTTCGCGCTCTAAACGTTCGATGTCTTCCTTGAGCGGATAATTATATGCACCCGCAAAAGCCACTTGAACAGGACTCAATAAGCTCGGACGTTGCGCTAATGCTAATGGAATCGGCTTAGCGTTAACCCCATG
>CBDUFM010000385.1:0-3954 GCA_965366325.1 uncultured bacterium | reverse complement strand
TAATTCAATATCGATTTCGCCTTTGTGGCCGTCGTTTGTTGGCTTAGGGGTTTTGAGATCGTCCCAGTCTTTGGTGAAAATGCTATTTAAGACACCGGGAACAGACGAGGTCTTTACCCGTGCCACCCAGCGCCCGTAGCCGAATTCTTGTTTGGACTGCATCGAGCCGCCGCGAAAGGGCTCGCCAGCGAGCACGGTTTGTACCAAGTGGCCGTCGGCATTTGTTTTGCAGCGCTCGGGGCTCATCTGAGTTTTATTTTGTTTCCAGCTTGCGACTTGCCATTGGGCTTTCTTTTTTGGCCAGCCGGTGTCAAAGTCATCGGAGAAACTCGGTTCTTCAGCAAATCCTGCGGATTTTAATTCAGCGATTGCCGGAGCCGTTTTGCTGACAAAGGCTGCGGCCTTTTGGGTTTTTTCCGATTTTATGCCGAGCTCATCCATGTTGTCAGCGGCGATTATACCGGTGTAAAGGCTAGAGCTGAGGAGGCCTGCGAAAAGCAAAGTTGATAATTTCATGAGTTATCCTTGTTGTAGGTTTGTTTTTTAGGTTCGCGGGTTATTCTTGAAACAATCCAAGTATGCAATCTGAATAAACAGAGTGGCCAAACTCACCGGGGTGATTACTCCAGTTATGGACTTGACTGCAGGGAGCGATGCCGCGTTGTGCTAGTTGATCCCAGGCCGTTTGCACATCTGCACAGGCGACCTGTTCTTCGTTGGCGATTTCAATTAAAACACGACGGTGTTCAGTAATGAGCTGAGCAGTGTCAAGAAATGGATTACCGCGAAAAGGCGTGACTAAAATAACCTCGCAGCCACTGGCTTTTGCGGCTTGGACCATTTTGAGGATGGCAGCTTTGAATGCAGGTGCAGGAACCTTGGAGCCTTTTTCTAGCGATCCACTGGCGTCATTGAGGCCGAGGGCAATTAATAATAAATCTGGCTGAGCGGGGGCGACGTTCTTTTTGAAAAAGTCAGCTCCAGCTTTGGTGGTAATACCACCTTTATAGGCCGGGATTTCAGTAATTTGAGCCTTGGTGTAGAGATTTTTTAAACCTGATATGAAGCGGCCTGTAAAGGTTTTACTACGGTCACTCCACCAGAACCCGGCTTCGGCACCGAGAGTGACGCTGTCCCCAAGGAGTGCAATTTTAATCGGTTTTCCACTTATGAGTAAGGCCTTGGATTTACTGACGTATTGTTTATTGAGAACAGGCTGTTCGCTGACGGGATTAATCATATACACATTTTCATCAGTAAGGTTATACGATGAGCCTGCTTCTGGAACGAAGGGGGGCAGGTAAATTCCAGCGATTGGGCATTTGTCCTTATCTGCTTCAGGGAGTACGGGACAGAGTATACTTTCCTTGCCGGGTTTGACGCTGATTTTCCCTTTTTTATCAACTTGTACTAAGTCGATGCGTTGCATTCGGTATTGAAAAGTAACATTTACTGTTGTTTTGCCTTCTGTGCCAAGCGCATTGCCAATGCCAATAACTTGACCCCATTTTGTATTTACTTTGTAATCGACATTGCGTTTGAAGACTGTGCCATCGGCTGATGTTATTTTTACAGATTCAGCAACAATGCTTTTGTACATCAAGCCCAGCATGAGCGTATGGTCGATGCTTCTGGTATCGGGTTTGAGTTCAATTGGTTTATGGCCTTTTTGCCAGTTGGGCCAACTATCACGCTGAGCAAATTCATCTTTAAAGGTACCAGGCGCCTTCATTTCTGCTGCGTAGCTTTGAATGCTTGGTTCAGCAATGGTGACCGTTCCGGACTTCCAGGTGTAGGTTGCCCCGCTGTAGTTGCGTTCACCGGCTTTGATCTTCAGTATTTGTTCTGCGCTCTGTAAGTCGATACAGCTGCTTGCAGAGATGCACAGGATAAGGTTGAGTAGTATGCGCATTATTTTGCCTCCGAAATATAGATAGGTAGTGGACCTAATTCTTGTGTAAGTAGGCCTTGTGGGGTGTTAATGGTCGTCGTCTCACCAAGCATGTCGGTGACGAATGTTTTTTTACTGCTAACGTTAATGCTCACTTCTTTTGGGCCCTCGACACGGTAGGCCATGACGATACTTGGTGAATTCTTTTTTAACGCGTTCTGGGCAAACTCATAAATGTAAGTGCCGTCTTCGCCATCGGATTGAGCGCCACGTAAGGCAGGATGCGGCATCAACTTAATCATGTTTTGCACGGCAAATGCACTTAGGCGCCATTTCATGGCATTGTTGCGATCAAAGAAGCCACCGGGGTAGCCATCGGTGTCAGTAATAAACATATTGGTCACGCAGTCGACGCCGAGACGTAGGGCGAGTGCATAGTAACGGCAAGAATAGGCAGCCTGTAATTCAAGCGAGACGACTTTATCTGCAGGCTTGTCATAAGCTGCGCCGTCTGCCTTGCTAATCATCCAGCCGCCTTCGGTGTACCAAACTGGTATATCTTTGTGTCCATATTCAGAAAAGATCTTACGCAGTGTATGGAGGCTATTGGCAATGGAATAAGAGCCCCAGCTCTCAATTTTGTTGCATTCTGGGGGAACAGGATCGACGTAGGGGTGCGTGGCAATGACATCTACCTCTGTGATATTGCGCGGATCTTTTTTGAGCACGCTTTTGATGAATCGCATATCACCGGCGCCAGCACCACCGGTTGTGAAATTAATGATTTTTGTTTTTGGGGATTTCTTTTTAAGCAGAGCGATTAATTGAGGTGCTAAGGCAGCGTAGAGTGTTTCGCGTTGTGCCTCGCTGCCAGCTTTCCACATGTAGTGAAAATTGGGTTCATTGCGCAATTGCATAAAGGGGATGTAGCGATTCTTATAGGCAGGGTTTTCTTTATAAAAACTACCATTTTCACCATAGCGGTCGAGAAAGGCCTCTGCTGCTTCTAGACTAGCATTGATGTAGGCCTCGTCCGATTCATAGCCATCACGTCGGTCCTTGGGATGTGCAATCATGTAGCTGAAATTATGCCCGTCATCGAGCAGCATTTTATAGTCATCATCATTCATGGGACCGCTGATGCGTAGGGTACCCCAATTTACCTGTTTAATTTGCTCTCGTAACTGCCTGTATTCCCCCATCCAAGAGTAGACCCCATAGACAGGGTAGGATTGAACTTGTTTTTGAATAACGGTATCGATGGCGGGAAAATGTTGATCAGGCATTAAGAATTTACCAGGCACAGATGTTGGTTGTTCGACGGCCGAAAGGGCTGCACCGTTTAATGAGACGGCGCAGATACTGTTGCAGAGAGTTCTTTTAAGATTTCGGCATAGATGAGGTAAAAGTCGCATAGCGTTTCCTTTTAATGAATATTTTGAACGGAATGACGATCGATGACTTCGCCTTGTAAGGTGATTGTGGTTGATGATCGGGTTTCCTGATTAATTTTTTCGAGTAGGCAGCGTGTGGCTGCTTGTCCGAGTTCGGCGATGTCTGTATCGATGCAGCTAATTGGTGTGGTGGTATCGCTTATGTCGCGAGTTTTGTCATAGGTAATAACGGAGATGTCTTGTGGAATGCGTAGTCCACGTTCTTGAAGTGCGGGAATGAGACAATTGCTAGTGAGTGAAGATCCAGAACAATAAATGGCGCTGACACCTTTTTCTAATATGAGATCAAGTTGCTGCTGCGCATTTTTTTTGTCGAGTTCTAGTACGATGCTGTTGTCGTAGCTGATTTTGTTGTTCTGTAGTGCTTTTTGGTAGCCTTGCTGTTTCAGCTTATTACTTGGATGAACTTCACTGAGAGCGCCCATGGCTGAGCGTTGGTAGAGATAGGCAATATGTTGATGTCCTCGCTCGAAACAGTGTTCGACTATCCTTTGTGAATTACTAATGTTGTCAGTGACGACAGCATGGCAATTCGACCAAGCATGGGGGTAATTGATAATGCTGATTGGTTTACGTTTTTCACGGATGTATTTTTCCACTCGTTCCACC
>CBDUFM010000384.1:0-3967 GCA_965366325.1 uncultured bacterium | reverse complement strand
AGAGGCACAGATCAAAGCCTAAGGGGATATTAATCTCTACATGCTTTGATGAATGAATTAATCAGGTACTTGATCTTTGAGCCATTTTTTGGGGCTGACACCCATAACTTCTTTAAATTGGCGGCTAAAGAAGTAGACATTGCTAAAGCCGTATTGATCAGCGATTTCAGTGATGCTAGAACTGCCACTGAGTAAATGGTCTGCTGCTTCTTGAATGCGAATATTTTTGACCCAACCTTGCGGTGAAATCCCAAAACTCTTTTTGAATTGACGGGCAAAATAATCAGCATTCAAACGAACGTGGTTAGCAATTTCAGCGATGACGATGCGTTGGTGAATATGGGACTGGATATAGTCAATGCATTGTTTGCGTACGATTGGGCTGAGTCCGTCACTACTGTCACTATTTTGTTGTTCTTCTGAATCGAAAAAAGCATTGCCAATGATGTGACCCAATACTGCTCGTGCACGTAACTGTTCTGCTGCACCTTCTATGCGTTTACCAGCGAGGAGATCGTTGAGCAATAATTCACGCGGTTTGACACTGCCAACTAGGTAATCTTCTTCGGTACGGTAGGGATTGCTGCGATCAAGATCAAAACGGCAGACACTTATGTTTATCTTTCCTGGTTTGCCGAGGCCGCGCAGTTGGAAGCGCACCTGTGGTTGAATCCAGAGTATTTCGCCAACTTCAATGACGCGTTCATGATCACCAATTTGTAAATGCAGGTCACCGACTTCGGGGAGGTAGAGCAGGTGCCATGGATCTGGGTTGTCGTGGCCAATGGCAAATTTTTTACGTGCGATTTCGCGAACGCAGAAAAACAGGCTAAACGGTTCATGGGGATCGATAATTTTTTCAAGCAATTGGGTTTTAGAGCAGGTTGGCATGTTGTGGGTCTACTTTAAAAGAGTCTTTTAATGGGTATGCAGAATCCGCTACGAAATAGTATAAAGACTCTACTGACAGTTATGCGGCTGCCAAGCTGTTGTTGGTATCTGACTACTGCTGTGCCTGACTTGTTCTCTGTCTGCGCCGACTTAGATTCTCATGCTCACGAGGAGCTTATACATGAATCAGCCAGTAACCGTTTACCGTCGCGATTATCAGGTCCCAGATTTCACGATTACTGATGTTGATTTATGTTTTGAATTAAGTCCCGCGTTTACCACCGTAACCAGCACACTGCGCATTAAACGCCTTGGAGCTGCGGATGCAGTTTTGCAGCTGGATGGTGAGGGTTTAGAGCTCGTTAGTCTTGCGCTTGATGGCACGGCTTTGAATAGCGATGACTATAGTTGCTCGGATACAGGTTTGACGGTGCATCAACTGCCTGATAACTGTGAACTGCAAACAGTGGTTCGGATTAAGCCGCAAGACAACCTCAGTCTGAGCGGTCTGTACATGTCGAGTGGGAATTATTGCACCCAATGTGAAGCAATGGGTTTTCGCCATATCACCTATTACCTCGATAGACCAGATGTGATGGCGCGTTTCAGCTGTAAAATTATTGCTGACAAAGCAGGCTTTCCTGTTTTATTGTCGAACGGTAACCGCGTTGCGACGGAAGACCTGGCTGATGGTCGTCATGCGGTGTCCTGGGTTGATCCATTTCCTAAACCGGCATACCTGTTTGCCTTGGTTGCTGGTAAGCTAGAAGCACATCGCGGTAGCTTTACCACGATGAGTGGGCGCGACATCGCCCTCGAAATTTGGGTTGAGGCACAGAATATTGATAAGTGTGAACATGCATTGATCTCCTTGCAGAAATCGATGCAGTGGGATGAAGAAGTATTTGGCCGTGAATACGATTTAGATCTGTATATGATTGTAGCTGTGAATGATTTCAATATGGGCGCGATGGAAAACAAGGGCCTGAATATTTTTAATTCAAAATATGTATTGGCTAAGCCAGAGACAGCAACCGACGATGATTATGAACACGTCGAAGGTGTGATTGCCCATGAATACTTTCACAATTGGACAGGTAATCGTGTCACCTGTCGTGATTGGTTTCAGCTCACATTAAAAGAGGGTCTGACGGTATTACGAGATCAACAATTTACTGCCGACATGACTTCGCATTTGGTTAAGCGTATCGATGATGTGCGTAGCTTACGCTTGGCACAGTTTGTCGAAGATGCCGGTCCCATGTCGCATCCTATTCGCCCAGACTCGTATATTTCGATGGATAATTTTTATACGGCAACGGTGTACAATAAGGGTGCTGAAATTATTCGCATGTACCACACCATGCTTGGTGCTGACGGATTTAGAAAAGGCATGGATTTATATTTTGAGCGCCATGACGGTCAGGCAGTAACCTGTGATGATTTCCGTGCTGCCATGGCGGATGCAAATAATGTTAATTTAGACCAATTTTCCCGTTGGTACCAACAGCGTGGCACGCCGACGCTCACTGTGACGACGGACTACAGTGCGGCAGATAAGACCTTTACCATCCATGTGCAACAGTCGATACCGGCGCTTAAACCGGACGAAGAGCAGCATCTGCCTTTAAGTATGCCTATCGTTTTTGGTTTGCTTGGTTCAGACGGAGCGGATATGTCTTTTGCTCTGTCTGATGCTGGGCCAGTAGCTACGAGCCATATTTACCAGTGTGAGCAGATATCATCAAGCGTGGTGATTACTAATATTGCAGAGAAGCCCGTGTTGTCTCTGGGCCGTGGTTTTTCTGCGCCTGTGCATATAGATTATGAGCAATCGACGGAAGAACTGATTTTCTTGATGGCACATGATAGTGATGGCTTTAATCGTTGGCAGGCCGCGCAAAATTTAGCAACTCATTATTTATTAGCAGCTATCGGCAAGCTGCAGGCTGGACAATCGCCAGCAACGTTAACTTGGTCTGCTGATTACTTGGATGCCTTTGCGGCGGTTCTGCGTGATGATCGTATTGATGGATCGTTTAAGTCATTGCTTTTGCAATTGCCATCAGAAATAGAATTAGCGCAGGCCTTAAGCATTATAGATGTGGACGCCATTCATGCTGCGCGCGAATCGTTGCGTGCGGCGCTATTGGATGCTCACCGCGAAGAAATGGGCCGTATCTATGCCTCGCTGGCTGTGGCTCAAGAATTTAAGGCAGATCGCGCATCTATTCAGGCACGTCGCTTAAAAAATACCCTGCTCGCTTATCTCAGTGTCGAGCGTACGGATGCCGTTTTGGCTTTGGCCTATGAGCAATTTAGTAGTGCTACAAATATGACTGACGCTCAGGCTGCGCTGAGTTGTTTAGCGCAGTATCCAAGTGAACAATCGGCAATAGCCTTACAGGCATTTTATGATCGTTGGGAATCTGATCCCTTGGTCATGGATAAATGGTTCTCAGTGCAGGCGCTTGCAAAAGATCCACAGTGCTTGGAACGTGTCCGCGCGCTATGTGAGCATAAACAATTTAATTGGACTAACCCCAATCGAGTGCGTTCCTTGGTTGCGGTTTTTTGTTTGAGTAATCAATTGTGTTTTCATGCGCTTGACGGATCCGCTTATACCTTTCTGTGTGAGGTGGTGTCGCGCGTTCAGGCACAGAATCCACAGCTTGCTGCGCGCTTGGTTAAAGGCTTTAACCAATGGAAGCGTTTTGACGAGACGCGTCAGCAGCTGCAAATCGCAGCACTGAAGAAAATTGCAGCCCTTGATGGCTTGTCTAAGGATGTCTATGAGATTGTGCATCGCGCCTTAGCAGATGCCTAGGATCAGGTCAAAAGCGCTTATTTGGGGATTGAGCGTCTCGGTCTAGGCCTAGACTCTGTCTATGAGTGAAGTGCAATCACGTATCCATATACATCCGGATTTTGACCATGCCGACTGGCAAACGGTTATGGAAAACATCGAGGGATATCGTGATGCTGCTGATGCACAGTCGCTGCATAATTGTCGTAACAGTAAAAAAAAAATTACGCTCCATGGCGAGGAGTTTGCGCTAAAGTTTTTTCGTAATAA
>CBDUFM010000383.1:0-3986 GCA_965366325.1 uncultured bacterium | reverse complement strand
AGTAGTAAATGTAATTGAGGACCTCGTTGGGGAGATTGAGGCCGTGGATGTTCCATTTTTTGCCGTCTTCACCGAAGAAGGGCGTCAGGTTTTTCTTTTTACTTTCTAGGATGGCAAAAGTTGCAGCGTAACGCTCGGGTGTGGAATAGGCTGGGTTGCCATCGGTGCCGTAAACGATGCGTTCTTTGTAATCGATAATAAATTGGCGCAGCTTATCGTAGGAGACATCGGGATTCTCCCACCAATGATAGGCGGCGCTGAGATCAACGTGTAAATGCGGATAGGTATCAAATAGCGTAGCAAGTATATCCAAATCGGCGTCTCTGGTCATCAACCAAAAGCCATGCGCCATGATGAAATTTATGTGTGGGTATTTTTTTATAACGCGTTCAGCGTCGCCGATGCATTCCCAAAAATTGGGCGCCCAATAGTCACGCGTCGGTGGATCGGCGATATGCATGCCGATTGCTGGCATGCCCAGCTGTGCCTGTTTATGCAGCTTCTTATCTATCGACTTTTTCAGCAGCGGCTGCTCATATTTGCACCAGATTTTTAGGCCAGCAATATTACTATGCTGCGCAAAGGCATCGAGTTGCTTCTGCGTCCACCAAAATTCTTTTACCCCACCGCGAAAATAGGTGCCTGGACAAATCAATATACGGCCCTCGGAAACCTGTTCTAATGCATCTGCTT
Organism: uncultured bacterium; assembly: GCA_965366325.1. Lineage (GTDB taxonomy): Bacteria > Planctomycetota > UBA11346 > UBA11346 > UBA11346 > JANQLF01. Next base: position 3,293 of record CBDUFM010000383.1, on the reverse strand, counting down.
GAGCAACCGAATCTGGCAAGCCAGATAAATTAACGGATACATCAATACCACAGCTATCCATTATTTTCAGGTAGCCCTTAGTCGCTCGCACAACATCAAGATCAGGGTCGTGATGTGGATAAATATGTATATGCGCATCAACGATTGGCATCTTTAATCGACTATACATTTTTGGTGGTGCTGGTACTAGCCTCTTTTTCTTAGGACGTTTTATTGGCCATAGCTCAAGCGCAGTGCGCGTGTCAATTCTCATCGATCTGTTTCCTTACAGGTAAAAACCTTTTACATTATCTTTTATTGAGCATCCGCAGGCGCTGTTCGGCAATAGCATCCCACGCCGAATATGGCAATGCGATAGCACGCCCTAACAAATCACGCGCCCGTTGCGTATCATGAGTAAGCAACGCTGCCTCAGCTGCTACGAGATAAGAAGCCTCGAGTGACGTCGCTGGCCATGTCTCAAAACGATCTGATTCTACTTTCTTGGCCATTTCATCTGTGAACAAATGAAGATACCACGCGGTTCCCAGTATTTTGTCTTGGTTTTCGCGCACGCGCTGAGCGACGCTACGAATACGTTCCGCTGATGCCGCGTCCCCAGCATAGCAAAAGGCGAGATAAGCTAAGCGCCAGCGTGCGCGGCCAATTTCATTTGGCAGCGTTCGATTATCTCTTTCAATAGTGTGCCAGTCCAGCGCAAGCACGTTCACTGCCGCTAACGGTTGCATGGCCGCCAAGTAACAACGAGCTAGACTTTCCTGTGCGAGCGGCGTATGCAGCGCATCCCCCCACTCGCGCTTAAGGGCCTCTACTGCACCCTGAGACTCAAGAATGCTTTTCTGTACTTGTGTGGCCCGTGACTGCACCCTTGCATTCGTTGATTGTCGAAAACCAGCAAGCGACACATTAAATTCATCAAAATGTTTGCAGTAAAATAAATGCTGCACATATAAATCCTCAATACCACTATCACGACTCGCCTGTAAGCGTTCTTCATTCCAGCGACCACGCCACGTTGCTTGAAACAGTAATCGCTCAAGACTCTCGCGGGACCCCATATAGGCGGAACCATTTAAGCCCTTCGTGAGAATGCGCTCAAAGCCAAGCCAATCACCACTACGACGATAAGCCAAACTCCATGAATAGAAAAAGCGCCCATGTTTAACGGTATAATGTTCAGGAAATATCGATAGCCACCAATTACAATACGTATTCAAATTATTTAATTCGGCGTGACTGTTATTGGGAACCTGACGAACAATATCAAATGCATAATCAAAAAACATCATCGCCTCAGGGTGTGCCGAGATATCTTCAACCGCTGCTAAAGCCGTTTTGGCAAGAGCTAAACCCTGCTCAATACGCCCTGCACGCATATGAATTTCAGCTAGCTTTAATTCTGCTGTCAAATGGAGTTGCTTAACATCAGCGCGCGCGCTTACTTGTTCCAGCAGTTCGATTGCTTGCGGATAAGCCTCCATTTCAGCATAGGAAAGAGCCAAGGAGAACTGAGCCTTATTGCCTATCTCAGTCCCTTCGTGACTTTTCCACACATTCTGATAAAGACGCGCAGCAGAAGCATATTGTCCTGCCCAGAAAAATTCATCCGCAATATCAATTGTTCGTGCGCGCTCAGCCGTTGTCTTGGTATACATGCGCACATATTTAACCCGCATACTGCTGCGCCACGTATACAAAATAGCATAAAGTTTTTCAGCAAAGCGCGGAGGATAATTGTCTTGTATGGAAAACACAAGCTCTCCATCAACGAGCAAACGAACATGTGTTTCATCTTTTTCGCAAACAATATGATGCCAGGTGCCTGCTTTAATCAGCACATCTTCACGCAGACTCATGATATGCCCACTACGACGCATCACCGAGAATGAATTATCACCAGTACCAAATCCATACAAATAGCCATCCGGCTCATAGTAAGAATCGAGTTCGCCAGGCGTCGTAAACATATAGGTTGAAATATCACTGACATGTGCACCGCTAGGAATCATGGCTTCGTATTCTAGGCGAACGATAGGGCCATGCGGCACTAACAAACGGGCATTAACACCGGCAGCGCCTGAAATCCATAATTCATTATCAATAATATCAGCTTGCCCAGAATCCATCTGCCACTGCACACCAAGTTCTTGACGCTCAAAATTATCTTCAAATACCAACTGCCAACGCCGTGATCGTTCATCTTGTATGTTCTGCCACGCAGTGAACGCGATACCACTTATAGCGACTAAAGGCAGCAGCATAATCAGCACAATGATAACGAGCTTTTTTTGGCGCCGAAACCAACGCCGGCAAAAATCAAAAACCGTATCTTGAAATGCCGATACAGCCAAGCCACCTTGGTAATTGCGTAAATCTACAATTAATTCCTGAACGGATTGGTAGCGATCGCTTGCTTCAGGCGCTAAGGACTTCATCAGAATAGCCTGCAACTGATCAGGAATGAGCGCACGTTCCTGTGTGGTCAGCGGATCAATAACACCCGCTCTTTTTGCCTGCCAAAAGAGATCCAAGTCGTCATTAAACATAGGAAAGCGCAAGGTCAGCATCTGGAAAAAGGTCGCACCCAGTGCGTAGATCTCATCACAAACCCGTGGCTCTTCGCGACGCGCCTGTTCTGGTGACATGAATATCGGCGTCCCTACTCGCGCACGCTGCAGAGAAGTCTGGTCCTTGATGATTAAGGCTGTACCCCAATCCACCACAAAAACCTCACCCAGCTCACCGAGCATTATATTCTCTGGTTTAATATCACGGTGCAAAACACCGCGCCTATGTGCAAATTCCAGGGTTTCGCAGACTTTAATAATAATATTTATACAATCGTTAAGACTCGCTATCTCAGTTACATTCTCAGTACCAGCAGACATTTTATCAATAGCCTTGCCCAGTGACTCGCCACGCACTTTACGCATCGAGTAGTACAATTCACCATTTTCCGTCATATCCAAATCAAGGATGGGCAAAACACCAGAATGTTCGAGCGACGCCGTAATCCGCGCTTCTTGAATAAAGGATTCTACTTTTTTATGATCGGCTTGAGTTTGTTCTTTAAGACATTGTACCGCGACATCGCGCTTAAGGTTATGATCATGGTAGCCAAAGACCTTGCCCATCCCACCAGAACCTAAAATCCCCGCCAACGAATAACGGGGGAGCTGTTCTTTTTCATCCTTAAGCAGGTCCGGATCTTTAGCACTGAGCGCCGTTCCGTAACTAAGAAACTCTGCATCCGTCTCAACATGCTTTTGCGCAGTGCCACTTGCATCACCCTG
>CBDUFM010000382.1:0-3989 GCA_965366325.1 uncultured bacterium | reverse complement strand
ATGGGCCCTTGCTCTATCGCGGCGAACCAAATCGTTGGTACTCAGACCACCTCCCAGTTTCGGTCTGCCTTGCAGTCAAAGATTAACCTAAAAACCTACGGCCATCCTGTTATGGAGTCTCCTATGCTACCCGAATCCCTACGCGCCTATGCAAGTGCTGATATCTACCTCGTCGATCAGATTCTGCGTGGCAATATCCAGCCCGGCATGCGGGTATTGGATGTCGCCTGTGGCGCGGGCCGCAACAGCGTCGCGCTGCTAGAACTCGGTTGCAAGGTCAGTGGCATCGACTTCAACCCACAGGCACTTGCAGCCTGCCAGCAGCAGTTCGGTGATCACCCCAATTGTGAACAACTAATTGTACAAGATGTCAGCGAAATGAATTTTGCTGAAAAATTTGACGCAGTGATCGTTAATGCTCTGTTTCACTTTGCTTCGGACCATATTCACTTCCGCGAATGGGCTGATATCTGCTGGGACCAGGTCGCTGATGATGGCCTGTTTTGGGCCCGCTTATCAACCACGCTTGCCGTCCCAGAAGCGCGACCTTTTGGCTTCACCTTCCTCGCAAACCTTGATGACCTCGAACGTTGTGAGCAAAGCTGGAATGCACGCCGCTGCGACCCGCTCAAAACCACCGCGGTTGAAGATCAACGCTGCATGACCACCTGGGTCCTCAAAAAGAACTAGCGCCGCAGGTGTCATTGGCGTATCATATAAATGGTACACAAAACATTGGACAGACGCATCTGTCTTATAAGATCTAATCATGATACAATGCGGATTGTATCAGCTATTTCTGTGCTACATGATGTCACTTATCATTGGTACAACTGATTGAAACCAGAAGGTTCACAGGTGAGTATATGGATTACGAACCCAGCAAATGGCAGCGATTACACCTCTACCGAGGATTCTTCTTCATGTTTATGGGCGTGCTCTGCTACGTTGCCGCCACCTACGTTATCTTCTTACTCGAATCAACCGCCCTACAGATTGTACTCGGCATTAGCGCACTCGCCTTCAGTGTCCTCTTAATAGCCGCCGGCTTTAGCAGTAGCAACACCAAGCGCCACGTACAGCAGCGCAGCTATTCGGATGCCGTTCGTTCAACACGCGCGCATAATCTGGTGAGCAGCGCCGGCGCCCTCAGTCGCAAAAGCGACCCGGGCTGAACACAGCAGCAGCTTAAATTATTTAATCGCGCCCTTACTTAATAGCGCGCTTACTTAATAGCATCCTTCGGCACAGCCATCTCGATGCTGTCACGACGTAAATCTATAAATTCAGATTTAAATAAAGGCGTACCATCCAAAGCGCTAACACTCACCTCAGAAACGGCCAAAAAGTCAGAGCCCTCGCGCATGAAATCAGTCAAACGTGCACCGGGAACCAAAGACACCTTGCCGGCGATGACATGTGTTTTCGTGTAAAAAACTACTTCTGACATGCGTGTTGCATCCATCATGAACCCCTTCGTTAAGCGAGCTGCGACTATATGATTAGTGAACGAGTGAACAACAGAGAATGCAGGCACATAGACCTAGCACACTGAGTCGCGAGCCGCTCCTGCCTAATGTTCAATGTAGTCATAGAGCCAGATCTCTTGTTCATCCTGTTCATTTTCCCAACCATCATCGATGCCGTCTTCACCCATGCTATAGGCGCCTATAATTTTACCGTCTTTTTCGATGGGGAGTAATTGATTGCCGTAGATGTCGTTAGGCCACGAGGTTTTATCGTATTCGGCGAAGAGGAGGTCGAAAGCTATTACAGTTCTCTTCGCGCTTTTAACCGCACCACTCCTATACGGCAATAATTCCATCCCTTGCCTTGCCCAATAACCAGAAGGCGAATCATAAGACGCCTGGAATAGTGGGTCTGAAAATGACACCCATCCAGATTGCGCACCAACGACATAGTCTATAAAATTTTGCACGCTAGATGCACGATAAAATCTAGAGAATACCAATAACTCAAACTCCTCCCATGCATCCAGTTTGTTACCCCAGCTTTCCTCATAGGCGCTCAGTACATCATTGTAAGAATTAAATAGCAAAACACAGTCATACTTCAAAGAAATCAAGAAATAATTAATAAAATACTCACGCAGGGCGCGCAATTCTTTAATTCGCCGCTCATCCAATTCATGATATCTTAGCTGCACAGCACTGAGCATTAACCCAGTGACAGCTGTCTGAACCAATGAATTTATCAAATGTCCCTCTGGCAACATGGCAACTAGCTTAATTACATATGAAACGCGCTCGTTAAACTCATCTGCAGTTTTCGCCGACAAAGCAAATTCACAGAAAAAAATAAGCAGCTGATTTACACCTACAACATGAGAGCTGCCGTCGTCAAAATCCTCTAGGCGCAAAAACTTTGATCCATAAGGCTCTAGCTTACGCAAGCGGTCAAGCACATCTGCAATTATCTTCTGGTCGTGCACCTCGTTATAATAACATCTCAACTCAGAGGCTATTTCCATGCCAGGATAAAGTACCACTTCACTACAAAAATTTGGAATTTTTAAATAATTGTCTAGCTCGAGGGCATAGGAACTGTCAGCGAATACCACCAATTGCTCACCAAGGCTGGTCAACTCTTTAAACAACTTTACAGCCCGCACATCACCCGCATCTGGGCCAAGCAATTCTTCGTAGGTTAGCGCCACGCCCTTAGAGCGCGCATAATCGCGCACCGCATCTAAATCACTGGTCGAATGAAACCAAATCCATCCACATAAAATCAACAAGCCAAACAGCACGGTTACAAGCGACACCAAACAGAATACAGGTCGCTTAAACCATGCAGGCTTTGCCCCTGCTCTCGCTGCGTCTTTTGCTTGATGCTCAGTTGCCAAGAGGAGGATTCCTTAATCTGTGTGCGGCGGTATTTACGGCGTCAGCGAAATCCAGCCTATCGTATTGGGCAGGTCTTTGTCGCTGAATACCTTGCCCTGATTTAACAGTTCGCCGTCGTCATTGATATGCTCGTTAGCCTCATTGCGCATGTGCTCTATGAAACGCTGACGAATTGGGCCGCAGAGTGCTTCGTTGCCCGCCAGGTCGTGTTGCTCGCGTGGGTCTGCTTGGAGATCGAAGAGTAATTCACGGCCGTCTTCAACAAAATAGATATATTTATGCTGGCCATCATGAAACATATGCTCGGTGCCCATTTGGCCGTGCAAGTCGTCACGGACCTGCGTCGCTTCGCCGCGTAAAATTGGACAGAGACTTTTACCGTCGATGTCATCAGGAATTTCTGCACCAGCTGCATCACAGAGCGTCGGTAATAAATCAGCTAACTCGACTAAGGCATCAGAGCGCTGACCTTTTTGCTCGCCGAACCAAGATGGACAGCGCATCATCCATGGAATGCGCCCGGCACCTTCCAAAAAATTAGCCTTGAAGAACGAGTCAAAATCACCAAGTAATTCGCCGTGGTCCGTTGTATACAGAACCAGCGTATCTTCCCACAGCCCCTCGGCGCGCAGCGAGCCAATTAAACGCCCGATTTGGTGGTCCATATTGGTAATCATCCCATAATACACACCGCGCGCTTTGCGTAGTTCGTCTGGCTTCATATGTGCACAGCCAATACCATTTTGACGATAACGCACACGATACGGCGCTTGATCAGCAGCAGCCCAATCAGCTTGGATCGGCTCGGGAATCGGCGATTGATCGTACATTGAATAAAACGGCTCATGAACAACATTGGGTGGGTGCGGCTCAATCATCGACGCCCACATAAACATGGGCTGGGTTTTATCGCGCGTTTTCATAAATTCGATGCAGCGATCGGTCACCCATTGGCTACTATTTAAATGCGGCGGTAATTGCGACAAACTTGGCGATAATTCATTGCGCCCAATCCCGTGATGAAATAAACGATCACCCCCCGTATACGCTCGCATCGCTCGATCATGGTGTTCAAAGCTGTAAAAATTTTCAAAGCCGCCACGAAAGGTCGGATCAGTATGC
>CBDUFM010000381.1:0-3993 GCA_965366325.1 uncultured bacterium | reverse complement strand
ACCACCAGACAGAGGCTTAAGGAACTATGCATAACAACAAAAGTGTAAACCAAGGCATGGGGTCAAAGTGTAAAGGGTAGACGTGGTTGCACAGACCGGCGACTTGGCGCGAGCTGTTTTGGGGAATACTTCACCGGGCCCCTTCGCTTCACTTTGTCGCTACCTATTTTTGCTCCGCAAAAATCCCTCGCAGTAGCGAGGACCGGCGCTCGGCATGAGCGCTTAGCTTCCGTACTTTTAATTAAACACCCTTGCCGACACATGGTTGTTTATTTGTACTGAATTGCCTGATCCGAGCTAGGCCTCAACTAACCCTTAATAATTTATGCAACATTTATCAAGCCTGGGAACGCGTGCGTCCCGCGCGCATGAGCCGTAGGCGATTCAGCACATCAACAAGCTCAAAGTCTTCGCCTTAGCGAACGGACGACCATCTTGACTAATTATATATCTGGATATAGTTATCTTTTATTAGTTACCAGGAGATCTCCATGAGCAAGCTCACGATCAATAGCCCCGTCGGCTCTTTTGTCACCGAAAATCAATTCAGTACTGCTATATTGAATAAATACGGTTTAGATTTTTGCTGTGGTGGCAAGCAGGCCCTCGATCAGGCATGTGCAGACAAAGGTCTCAACGCTGAACAAATATTTGGTGAACTCCAAGCTACAAACGCGAGCACGAGCGCAGAGCACGTAAACTGGGAAGAAAGTGAGCTTAAAGACCTCGCTCAACACATTCTCGACACGCATCACGTATACGTTAAGCAAGAATTACCGCGCATCAGTGAACTCGTCAACAAAGTCGCGTCAGTGTATGCACTCAAAGCACCCTTCGTCACTAACCTACAACTAGTTTGGCAGGCGCTACATGATGAATTAGCTGCACACTTACAAAAAGAAGAACAGGTATTATTCCCACGCGTTCTTGAAATGTGCGCAGCCGAACAAGGCACCCCACTCCCAGCGTTTCACTGCGGCAGTGTTAACAGTCCGATTAATGTAATGGAAGTCGAACACGAAAATGCCGGCGAAGCACTACGTAAAATGCGCGAACTAACCAGTGATTATCAAGCACCCGAAGATGCCTGCACAACCTTTAAACTCATGTACCAAGGACTCGAAGCTTTTGAAGCCGACCTGCATCAGCACGTGCACAAAGAAAATAACATCCTGTTTCCCAAAGTACTCGAACTTGAACAAAGCCTCCACGCATAAAAACACAAAGCCGTTGATAATTGTCAGATCATCAACGGCAGCTTTTATAAATACAAGCGAATGCTCGACAAAAATTATCGCCATTATTTAGCACAACGTTTTCCCGGAAAACACATTCGCAAGCTCTGCCTCAATGCAGGGTTTAGTTGTCCAAACATTACGGACGTCTCGAGTGGCTGCAGCTACTGTAACAATGATGGCTTTGCACCTCGGCTCCGCACCCAAAATGATTTATGCGAACAATGGGATCGCGGTCGCCGCGCCCTCCGTCGCCGGCACCGTAATGTCGATGCTTTCATCGCCTATTTCCAAGCCTTTTCCAATACCTACGCAAGCCCTGCAACATTACGAGAACTCTACGACCCCCTACCACATATCTTTGATGAGTGTGTCGGTGCCAGCATTTCCACTCGTCCTGACTGCTTAGACGATGGCATCATTCACTACCTTGATCTACTCGGACAACGCCTGTTTTTAACTGTTGAGATCGGTCTCCAAAGTGATCGCGATGCCGTGCTCAAACGCATCAATCGTGGCCATGACCTCGCCTGCTTTCTCGATTGCATCGAACGCTGTCGTCATAAATCCTTTGATATCTGCGTCCATTTTATGATTGGCCTCCCCGGTGAAGGAAGCGATGTCGGCAAACGACTTGGCGAATTCGCCGCAGGTTTACCGATTAACTCAATCAAATTACACAACCTACACATCATGAAGAACACACCCTATGAGCGCGCGTATCGCGCCGGAACTATCAGCGCACCCAGTCAAGGATTCTACCTACAACAAGCCGGCGCCTTCATCCGCGCCCTACGCCCAGACCAATACATTCAACGCATTATCGCCGACGCACCCGCAGATATTTTAGTCAGCGACGACTGGTGTTCTCGCAAACAAGATTTTCTCACCTTATTAAACAGCCAATTACGCAATACATGCGAGCAACATAATAACAGCGCTCTATGCACAATGAGTGCAGCAATATAGATAAGCAAAAATTTATACTGCTTAGAGGTCCACTTCCGCCCACGGCATATCCAAAATAATCACTCGACCGCTCATGCCCACCACCAAACGGCGTCCATCATTAATAAACATCAGCAACCTTGGTATAGATGGAGCCTGAAGGATCACAGGCTCCTCATCACTGTACATTTTTCGCAGATAGATATCACGCCTCGACGGCATAGATGTTGCAAAATGCATGCCCGTTGAATCAAAGTCTGCCATTGATGGCTCAGAAATTAGAGCCAGCCATGGTGATTTCTTACCGCCGAGGTCATTCAATCCACAGTGACCATTCGGATAAGTCGTAAAAACAACTGCGTGTCCATCGCGATACATACCATTTAATATCTTAGCATTCGGTTTTTTAAGAATTTCTCTCGGTGCACGATCATCGTTTACCGATACCTCATAGACTACTATGGGCTGACGCCTGCCGTATTTAGCCGGTGGCTCACGTTCGGCAACCAACAAGGTTTCATTTTCGTAACTGAGAAAAAATGAAAACATATCTGGCACGCCTAATACTTTTTCCCAAACGGTCTCTCCATTGATAAAATTAAAACAAACCAAGGAATCACCGCGATCCGTAATCAGATGTTGTTTATCAATGATCATTAGACGTTTATGACCTGGGAATTCCCAGCGATGAAGGAATGCTGCCTGCCTTAAATCATAAACTGCAATCGTATCTCGGCCCTTTATTAGCAAGGTATTGTCATCTTTAGCAAATAAAACCGAGACAACTTCTTCATTATTATTCTCAATACGCCGTAATAAAGCTAGCTTATCCGTTTTCCATATACCAACTTCAGCCTTTGCATACAGCGTTGCCAGCAGTTGACCATCACTTGTTGCCGACATCGTCCACGGCACCGTGCCGGGCTGCAACATGGCCTCTTGCCACGGTGATTGCGCAGCCGCGCTTAGTGCTTGCCAACGCTGCTCCCGCCGCAGCTCAACAACCTTCGACAAGTGATGACGTGCGGCATCCAAGCGCCCCTCTTTGATTTCACTCTCGGCTACGGCCAAAAGTCGTTCAACAACAAGGACTTGCTCACGCTCTTGTTCATCAAGCGCTTTAGCCAATGCATCCACAGCTATGGCCTGCTTGTAGCGTGCAAAGCCCAAGCCGAGCAAAGATACACCAACAATAATACCCACAATAATTAAACTGATTTGCTTCATGCGGCGAATACGACTCAACTGGCTGTCACGAGAGCGCAGTCCTCGATCAAGCAGATCACGCAACACTTCATTATTCTCTTGCGGCATAACCTGCTGTGCCAATGTAAAATCTTTTCGCTCTATGGCTGCACGAGTGTACGCCTCTTGAATCCAATGAATCTGCTCTGAACAACCAGAGCCAGCCAACGAACGCAATTGATGATCAGCCTCCTGTGCCATTGATAAAGCCTTCGCGTAGGATCGGTAATTTCCACGCTCAGCTTGGACGTATTCTTTTTGACTTTCATTGAGCAATGTTGCAGCGAGACCTTGTTTCTGCCAAGCGCGAATGGCATCCTTAAACGCCTCCACATTTTCATATCGCTCGCTCGGCTCAGTCGCCATAGCCTTGCGAGCAATAGCTAACAATCCATTTATATCTTCAGCTTCTGCAATAATATTTTGTGCTGCCGCATCTATACAGGCACGATTATCAGTCCCATGATGAGGTCTATTACCCGTGCACATGCGATAAAGCATACCGCCAAGTAAGTAAATATCGGTATGGAAACCAATATCCTCCACCGAAACGAGTGCTTGCTCT
>CBDUFM010000380.1:0-3997 GCA_965366325.1 uncultured bacterium | reverse complement strand
ATTGATGCGTGTACTGCTGGCACACCATGCCTGCGCTACTAATGCTAGTAGTGTGCAGATGCTCAAGAAAGTGTGTGCAGCTCTCATTGTTTTAATTATTCAACGTGGTACTGAACGCGGAGGAAACTCATATTATAGAGATTCTCAGTGTCCTGTTCCTCGGCAGTTTTGGTTTCAGATTTTGTAACGGGGCTCGGCTTGAGAAATATGATTTCTTCGTGTTTGCTACCGAGCTTGGCATCAGCAGGAATGGTTCCGGTAATGGTGAACGCAGCTTGTGCTTGGGCTTTGAGCGTGGACACACCAAAGTCTTTAAGCCAGCTTTGGTTGGGCATAAGTGTGTAGCCATTTGATTGATAATGGGAAAATTTATCTTTTGGATAAAAATCCATTATTTGACTACGTGAAAAGTTGATGTCGTAATCACGACAATTGAGTAATTGTGTGCTTGCTGTGAATGCGCTACCAGGCTTGCCGGTGATAAGCAGTTTGCCGGGGTTATGCGCAATGCTTTGTTGTTGCGTGCTGGCCTGATGAACGTCATCTGATTTTGTTTCGATCATGATGCGCGCAATGAAACCGAGGCCAACGCCAAGGCGTTGCGAAGTGCCAGGTCGCAAAACGACATTACAGACAAATTTTCGGTTATAATTTTCGGGTTTATTGGGAATGTTAATCACTAAACTCACGAATTTAGTCGATTGAGCGGGGACGACGATGTCCTTTTCTTTCATGACACACCAAGCGAGATCGGGCAGTGGTTCAAAACCATATTCCCAACTACGATGGTCACCGCTAGGGGCTTGGCATTCGATAATATATTTTTCATCTTCGTCACTTTTGTTGACGATTTGATATTTAAAATTACCGGCCGCCTCGAGGTCTATTTCCACACCAAGCGGTAAGTCTTGGAATAGGCATAGGGGTGGGCCAAATTCAGTCGCCTGGGTTTGATTGGCAAAACTAAGAACGAACAGGATCAAACCTGTGGACAGATAGCGCTGTCCACAGGCTTTAAAGGATCCAATTAAAGACATAAACGTCTCCATGGGGAATAAAATTATTAAAGTACCGCAGCAAAGAAGGTGACTGATAGGTCACCAGAGTTGCCGGTACTTACTTGCTGTGGAGTTGTGAATTGAATGGCTACGTCAACGGTGTCATTTTCTTGTAGAGGAGTGCCTAAGATGGCGTTGGCAGATGTTGCGCCGCCAAGTGCAGTAAAGGTGCCAGAATTGTCGAGATCGAAACCAAGGAGGAATTTATTAAGGGCGGGTGCATTTTGGTCAGCTGCATAAATCCAATTGGTGCCAGCGACGTTGACACCGAGATTGAGTTGGATCGGCACATTTGTTGTGCGGTTGAGAATGACTGAATCACCAACGGGAATGCGGTCTGCGCCTGCATTACTAGCGTAGGCGGTGCCTAAGTTAACCGTTTGTGTGCCGGTGCCGAGGCCCCAGCTACGATCAGTTGTCACTAAGCCATTATTCCAAACAATATCAATGTTGGATGAAATGGTGACAGTAATGTTAATGGTGAGGCTCGTATTTGAGGCCGCTTCAGCGCGCTGGCTAAATGCTGCAATGGCAAAGATGGCCATAAGCGTGCAGATAAGTTTGTTCATGTTGTTCTCCGTTGAGGGTAAGTTTGTTTGTAAAATGAGGCTTGTTGTACTTGCTTAGATGGGTGGGCCTGCTCGAGGCCCAGCCCGACTCAGGCTTTGCCAAATGTTGCAGATGATAAGAAGGTTGCGTTTCATGATGTTGATTTTCGGCTAGGATAAGTGTCTTATATTTGGTCTTTTAGAGGAGCTGAGTTGTAAATCCTGTTGATGTCAATGTTAAGATTGTTTGCCTTTGTGGTAACATGCAACCCACACTTGTGGGTTATATCAACAAAAATTCAAAATAAGTTTCACGGTATTTTCTTAAATCTCTTATTAGCAAAGACTAACGAGCAAGAATCGGTATTCAAGTTAAGTTTGGGGTATTTAACGACGCTGTGGCAAAAAAACAGCATTACGACTCTCAGTGATTGACCTTAGATTCATGAATGGCTATGCTTGTCTAAAATAGCAACTATTCACACGTCGCTATTCAAATGCAACAATTCAAGCTCAGCTGTGCTGATCGTCAGTTAGATTGTTTACTAGGTGCTCACTAGGTCGCGAATGATACGAATAACTCTTTTGTTTATTATAATTTTATCTGCGTCTTGTGGATCCAGCACGGCGCAATCGGTGACGAGTGCGCCTGCGCCGAGTATACCGACCTTTAATGCAGCGCCGCCGAGTGCGGGCATTGGCAGTGTGCGGGTTCTAGATCTCGGCACTGGAGACGTCACTGAGCACGATGAAAATTTTTCCATAGCGACTCTAGCGGCTGACCAAATTGCCTTTCGCCGTGTGAATGCCACTGAGGCGTTAATCGGTTCACAGCCAGGCACGCTCGGTGCCCAGAGCGACGAAGCGTATCGCGTGGTACAACTTGCCAGCTATTATCTCTCCATCACTGAGGTCACCCAGGCCCAGTGGCAGGCGATGCGCGGTACGACACCTTGGTCTGTGCTGGGGCCCTCATCGGCAGTCGGTGCTGTGCTCAATGACCCAGCATTGCCAGCCTTTGGTTTTACCGCCAAAGAGGCAGATATTGCATTAAATACAGTGAATGCAGGTCTGGTATCCTATGAATTAGATTTACCGAGTGCAGAGGAGTGGGAGTGTGCCTGCCGCGCTGGATCCGCAGACCCGTATAATTGGGGCAGCAATGCATCAGTGGCCACTGTTGCCTTACACGCCATTGTTCAAGAAACGCGGCCAAGTATAGGTGCCCAATTGGTCGCCCAACGCTTGCCAAATGCTTACGGTTTTTTCGATATGCATGGCAATACTTGGGAGCTATTGCGCGACAGAGGACCCGGTGCATTGGCGATCATTCGTGGCGGCTCGTGGAGTAGTAATTTACTGAATGCGCGGGCAGCCAATCGGCAATTTATGGATCCAGATGTCCCGCATGCGGCACTTGGCCTGCGTTTAATCCTGAGAGACGTTCTGTAAAACAGTATAAGCATCTGTCAATACGTGACATAGGTATTTAGTTCTTTCTTATTGCTAATGATTGTCAATAGTGCTTGACTATCTTGAAGAGCTCTTACATTTCCCGCCAAGTTAACGATAATCATTATCAATAAAGGGAAGCCATGAATCGTTATGTATCAACCTTAGCTCTGAGTGCTTGTGCAAGTGCCGGAATTTTTGCCGCAGAAGGCGATCCATTTGCAGCATTCACCGAAGCCAGTGAGCGTATCGCTCCTGAAAGCCAATTACGTTGGGGTGCTTACGGTGAGTTACATTACAATAACTTTCAAGGTGGCGGCAAGGCTACTGAGTTAGACCTTCACCGTTTGGTATTCTTGGCTGAATACGAATTCGATGACAAAATCAGCTTTTTTACTGAAATCGAAATTGAGCATGCTTTCGTTAACGATGATCATGGTGAATTAGAAGTCGAACAGGCTTACATTGATTACACGGTTAGCGAAACCTTTGGCATTAAAGCCGGTGTTTTGTTGGTACCAATTTCTATCATGAACATGTACCATGAGCCAACTTTGTTTTATGGCGTTGAGCGTCCATTTACACAAAAGCAAATTATCCCAACAACGTGGTTTGATGCTGGTGTTAGCTTTTACGGCAAACCAAATGACCAATTGAGCTACGAGATTGCTATTCAAGCTGGCTTAGATCAAAGCGGTTTTAGTACTTCAGGTATTCGCAGCGGCCGTCAAAAGGCTTACAAAAGTGCTGCTGAAGATTTAATGCTTACTGCTCGTTTAGATTACCGTCCAATGCCAGAATTATGGATTGCCGCTGCATTTAACACTGGTGCTACTGACCAAGATCCAACGGATACCGCTGATGGTGGCCAAGTATCTATCTTTCCGCTGGAAGGACGTTATGAGCAGGGGCCCTATAAGGCTGGACTCAGCTATTCAA
>CBDUFM010000379.1:0-4003 GCA_965366325.1 uncultured bacterium | reverse complement strand
CAAGGGCATCGGGACGGAACGTTTGGTGTCACTGATTCAGGAGCAGATTCCTGAGTTGCGCATCCTACGCATGGATGCTGATACCATTTCAAAACGACAGGGGCATGCAGATATTATTCAATCTTTTGCCGGTGGCGAAGCCGATTGTTTAGTGGGTACACAAATGGTGGCTAAGGGTTTGGATTTCCCGCGCGTGACCTTAGTTGGCGTTGTGGCTGCAGATCATGGGTTGGCGGCTCCAGATTTTCGTGCAGCAGAGCGAACCTATCAGTTAATTGCACAGGTAGCTGGGCGATCAGGTCGATCAGAGGAGAGCGGTCAGGTAATTGTTCAGGCCTATGACCCCAGTGAGATGGCCATCGATTGCGCACTCCACAACAAACCAAAGACGTTTTATGACGAAGAGCTGCGTATTCGTGAGCGATATGCTTACCCACCATATACAGCTTTAATGCGCCTATTGTGGAAGGGCGAGCAGCATAGTTCCGTCGAGCAGACGGCGATAAGGCAGACCAAGGGATTGCAAGAATACTGCCAAGGTGAGGTGATCCTTGGGCCAAGCCCAGCGGGCATTGCCTTTGTGAAAGGGCAGTACCGCTGGCATACCTTGGTCAAAGCGACCAGTCGCGGTGCTATTCAGCAATTGCTTAAGCGGATCAATGCGACTCAGATCTTAGAGACCCCCAAAGATGTCTTGTTGGTCATAGATATTGATCCTTATGACTGTTATTAATTGCCAGTATTGTATATTGTCGATGTATCGTACGAGCATACGAGTCTTTTCATTGGATTGAGACTTGAGACTTTGCCTGTCACGCAGAGGCTGGCACATCGTTAAACCAAGGAGTTCAGATGAGTATTCAAAGCGTTGAAGATTTTAAATCACATGTAGCAGCTGTCGAAGCCGAGGAAGGCTATCAGGCACCATGTGCATTTGCTTTAGGTATTGCCCACTATGGGATACGTAATTTATCACAGCCAAGTGAGTGGACTGAGCAATCTAAGATGCTCGATGCCTATTATCCATTAGTTAATTTTAATGAAAACACCGGCTCTGCAGCTGTCTTGGCAAAGGTAGCTGGCCATAAAAGCGGCACGGCATCTTATCTCCTATCTGATCTACAATTAAAAGAGGCGCTTGCCGCTTTTGCGCCGTTTGAAAATGATGGCAAGACTCATCTTAATATTGATGTCCTAAAAAGTTTGCAAAATGGCAACACAGGTGTCGATAAACCACAGCGCGTGGTACTTACATTTATTCAAGATTTACAAGATGAGGTTAGTTCTGCCTATGATGCCTACCTCAGATTGCATTTATTGAGTAATCGCAAAGTGCAGCCACATGGGGTTAAATTAGACGGTGTTTTCGGTGCATTGAATAATGTGGTTTGGACTGACAACGGTCCCTATGATCCAGATAATTTTGAAATGGTACGAGCGGCACTCTTGTCTCAGGGAAAATCAGTTGGGGTTCGCTCAATCGATAAATTCCCACGTATGACTGATTACGTTATTCCTACTGGTGTTCGCATTGGTGATGCAGACCGAGTTCGTCTTGGTGCACATTTGGCTGATGGCACCACGGTTATGCACGAAGGTTTCGTGAATTTTAATGCTGGTACCCTTGGCCATTCAATGGTCGAAGGGCGCATAAGTGCCGGTGTGGTGGTTGATGATGGGTCTGACGTTGGTGGTGGTGCATCTATTATGGGCACCCTATCTGGCGGAGGCAAGGAAACTATAAAAATCGGCAAGAAATGTCTCTTGGGTGCTAACGCAGGAGTTGGCATTAGTCTAGGGGATGAATCTACGGTTGAGGCAGGTCTTTATGTTACTGCTGGTAGTAAGGTACCGTGCACGTGGGATGGCGAAGTGCGCAAAGCTGGATCTCTCTCCGGTAAACCTGGTCTATTGTTCCGACGCAATAGTATCAGTGGTACGGTGGAAGTGGTTCAACATGTTAACCAGATCACATTAAATCAGGACCTTCATAGCAATGATTAGCTAAAATGCTGTGAACCCTGAAGCTAGATGATGGATAATTCCTGAATATGAGCCAAAAGGCTTAAAATTCTATTCATCAAACGGTTAGGATGATTGTACAAGATCTAATATAAAGGTACAATGAAGGGGTTCACTATTTTTAGATTAATAACGCTTTTCTGCTCGCTGGTTTTTAGCGCTGGCTCCCTGCTCTATGTATCTAGTACCCAGCTAAGTGGTGCAGAAGAATCGTACGTCATTGCACAGCAGGAAATTCCATTTAGTTATACATTGACTGGCATTGTTCAGGCTGAGGAAACCACGCCTATAAAAAATCCAGTTTCGTGGAAACCGGTTAAACATGTCGTTGCCGATGGTAGTTATATAAAAAAAGATGAGATTATTGCAGAATTTGATCCGTTGTATCAAGATATGCAGTATGAAAAAATGTTAATTCAAAAGAACGTGGTCGATCTTGAATTAGAGTCGAAGCTGATCGATATAGATGAGAAATCACAGAAATTCGAAGACCAGATCAAGAGCAAGCACGGCTCGCTAAAAGTGCTCTTGGCAAAACTGAAACGCCTCAAGAGCCTGCCGCTGCAGTCGGATGTTACGATTGCGAAGGGTAAACTGCGCGTAGCCAATTTAGAGCTTGAAGCGGCAGAGTCAGAATGGGTGCGTGCACAGGATAGGTATACTAAAAACTTTCTCTCTAAAACAGAGCTCCAACGCTACCGCTATAGTTTAGAACGCAAGCAAATTGAACAAAAGCATGCACTTGAATCTCTGGCGATTATTGACCGTCCTGCAGATGTCTGGGATGTTGAGAGCTTGGAGCTGCAAATTAAAAATGTGCAATTAGACATTGAGAAGCTGGAATTTGAATACTCGAAGCAAAAAGAGTTTATTACTATTAATAAAAATAGTGCCCAACAGGGTGTGAAGCATTTTGAGCGACGTCTGAAAAGCTCCAAGGAAGAATTGGAAAAATTGGTGGTTCGTTCACCGATTGATGGATATGTTGTTTACACGGATGATTTTAAACGAGCTGTAGCCGACAACGGTGGCAAAATGTGGCGCCGTCGCGTATTTGTCAATATTCCACACGTGGATGGTATGTATATTCATGCGACCATACCTGAGCACCTTCGCCAGCTAATCAGCGAGGGCGATCGTTGTGATATTTATATGCCCGGAATCGAGTCAGCTTATGTCTTGGGCGAGGTTAGTGAGATAGATAATCAGCCACAGGATATAATGAGCGCTAACGGGGAGCATAGTTGGGGTAGTCACGATAAAAATAGTGGCATCAAAGTTTATGTTATGAGAATCAAGCCTAGTGGTGATGTGCCTCCTGCCTTAAAGCCACAATCTCATGTTCAAGTTGTTGTGTATGGAAAAGATAATCTTGCTACAGCTGTTCCAGCGCATTATGTCGTTTGTAAAGATGAGAATTATTATGTCTCTATTGATGGCATCTATGAAAAGGTTGAGGGCGCCTCTATAAATGGCTGGTTTCAATTTAAAGACGATAGTTTACTGGGTAAAGAGATATCACTTAAGGGTGAGTTTCCTATTAATGCGAGCGACGATAACATTGTCGAGAATAGTGGCGGTAAATTGGTCTTGTCCGGTGAAGTTAGCGCAGTGCGAGAGCAATCAGTGCGCGTGCAAGATATCCACCGTTCAGCTAAGGTGGTGGAATTAGTTGAAGAAGGTGTTTTTGTTGAGAAGGGGCAGCAGCTTATTCGTCTTGATGATACGGATACAAAAGAGGAATTGACAAAGCGCGAGGAAGATTGGAAAAATAAGACAGCAGAGCGTGAGCGAGAAGAGGAGCAAATTAAAATCACCACAGTCACGGGTGAAATTGATGTCAAGCATGCGCAGAATAATGTGCTAATTGCGGAGCTGGCGCTCAATAAAATTAAAGAGCGTAAAAACGAGAAGTCTTTATTGGATAGCAGGAGGCGCTTACGTCTGGCTCAGATTAGTCTCAATGAGTCTGCGTCCGTCT
>CBDUFM010000378.1:0-4014 GCA_965366325.1 uncultured bacterium | reverse complement strand
GGCGGCGTTCGATGGCAAAGCCGCTTTCATTGTGGCTCCTGTCAGTCCACGTGATGTGCACGTTGCTACCCGCAGTAGCGCTTGCCTGCAGCTTGCTCGGGGCAGCCACGGGCGCATTCGGGCCAATAATGCTGGCAAAGGCGTTGTGATCGGTTGCAGAGCTACTACTCGAGTCAACACAACTACTTAAGAGGATTAATCCACTGAGCAGTGAGCTGGCACATAAAGAGAGGTATTTAGTCTGCATGATGATCGATGGTCTTAGCTGTGACAGGGAATCGTTTTTTAATAAGTGCTTTCTAATGCTGATGCTTTCTAAGGTTGATAGCTGATAAATGTTGAAAAAACATAGATAGCTTTAAACAACCTTTTTTAGTCGTTATTCAGAAATTATGCACAGCGGCAACTCAAAACAATAAAAAGTCAGGTGTTTTGGGCGTCTAAATACTAAGGCCATACACCAAGCTGACGATGCGAAAAATCGACTTGCGAAATACGCATCTATTTTTTGTGTATTTACATGAATTTTAGCACGTTTTTGTGTTATATGATCAGGGATACGTGCTGCTGCCCGCAGTGGGAGCATGCGGCATAGAAGTAGTGGCTCAATGAACAAGCGGGCAGTTCGTTGGGGTATCCGCAGTAGCGATTTTAATTTTTCAATTGAGCCTCAGCCCATTGTTTAAAGTTTTTCTCTAATTCGCCTTGTGAAATGCCAAGGTATTCATGCAGGGGACCACCTTCTTTGGGGAACTGATGACTTTCGGTGACGAAGTCAATAAAGTCCGTTGCGTACAGGCCGTCTTGGTACTGCATCAAAAAGAACACACAGAGGCCGCCGAGGCTGTAATTTAATCCACGGTGAGTGCCATGAAATTGTTCGCGTGTGAGGTTCCAGATATCATAGAATTTAGGGAGTTTTCCAGAGGTCACCACCGGTTTAATGCGTTGAATGTCTTCATTCTCTTTGATGTCGATTACGATTTGTCCATCTTCGATGCGCCCGTATTCCATATACACAGCGAGGCCCTCAGCGAGGGCGGTGCGTTGACTGCCGCCTTGGTTACAGTTTTCACCAAAGAGTTGATGGGTGACTTCATGCCAGAGCGTGCTAATCCAGCCATCGGATAAAAAAAATTGGCTCGAGGTTAAGCGTGAGCTGTAAAAGCCAACGCTTTCGGCAACGATTGGGTCAAATATTTTTTTCTGACGTGCATACGCTAAGAAGTCGTCTTTATTGCTGAAAATATAAACTTTTAATTTGCGCGGTGATGCCGAGCGGTCAAAAAGACGTTCCATGGCTAAGTTGCCGAAGAAGGAGACAAAGTCGCGAATCCAGGCTTGGTACAGGCCTTCTAATTCATTGGCTGCTGTAATGCCAATGGCGAGATCACAGGCAGCGTAAATTTCATAATGTTGGGTCTCGATGGGCCATGGGTTTTCAAGTGTGGCGTGCAATTTGTTAAGTTCTTTGAGATCGCCCCACTCACCGGAAGTGTAGTCGTAGTGCTTGCCATCAACATACTCATCTTGCTTTTTATAAAGGATCCAGCCTTTATCGGTGTCCCAAATTAATCCGTCGTCGCGAAGTCTGTCATCAGCGTATTCGTTCATCCATTTTTTAGCTTGTCGATTGTATTCATGGCCAACATATTTACGGATGATTTTATTGTCAGGGTCGCAGTATAATATCTGTTGGATGTTGTCGTAAGCTAGGCCGTAGAGACCCTTGTCGATGAGTTGGGCCGTAAATGGAATTAAGACCTTGGCATATTTTTTTTGTGCCTTTTGGTATTCTTTGTTTATGGATTTTAATTTAGAGCTATTCTCTTTCTTTTCGGCATTGTCTATATCTTCTTTTATTTCAGCGAGATCTTCAAAAAAAGGATCATTGCGTTTAAGTTCACGGTAGAATTTTTGTGCCTCATCCACCAGTCCGCTTTTTGCTGCCGAGCTGGCAATCCGGCCCAGCATTTTGTTGTAAATTTTATAAGAGGCCTGTTTCTCAGTTTTATAATTGTAGAGCGTTTCTTTGCGGTCAGCGCGCTTGCGTGCTTGGGCCTTTTCGACAAAGGAAGCGCTGCTGAGCGTTTCACAGAAGCAGAAAGAGAAGAGCAGGCAGCATAGGGTGGCACTGCGTTTGATAAAATGATGCGGATTTGGGCTGTGCTTTTTTTGCTGTGATGCTGTGCTGTTCAAACAGTGTGTTGTGCTATTCACGATCAGGCTCCATTATAAGCAACATACCTACCGTAAAATCACGCATTATCCATAGTTATGTGTGAGTTGTCGCGCAATAGTTGTCTTTCGACAACGCCTATGGCCTGCAGGGCATTAGGTATGGAGTTTGATGCCTAATTCGACCAGGCCACGTTGGGTAGTGGCTACAGGTAGGTCAATGGCATCTGCGAGGGCGCGCACCGACCAGCGACGACGTCCTTTTGGCGGTTTACTAGCGATGGTCTTTTTAATCAGTTGGAGCTTATCGTCGGTGAGGGCGCTGCGTGGCCGTCCACCCGACTGGCCATAGGCGCGTACATGGGCATTGCTGTTGTCGCCACACCAACGGCCGCGCCATTTAACAACGGTGTTTTCGTGCACGCCTAGTCGCTCGACGACCTCTTTGTTTTTCAGACCCTCCCCAAGGAGCAGGATAATCAGAGCGCGAATGCGCTCTTCCTTGCTAGAGCTCTCAGCTTCCGCTACTTTTTTCAGCGCTCGACGTTGTTGAGCATTGAGCTTTACCGGCCTACTAGTCCATGGCATAAATGATACCTTTTTTGTACAATTAATTTCTATTCCGCTAATTAGATTCCTATCGTAACTACTAGTGAAGACAAACACTATTAAGTACTATCAATGCGTGTTATGTAACAGTTGTAAGTATTTTATAATAATATATTTACAATTTTTAATCTAGCAGCGTAGACTGAACACAAATAGTAGACATTGAGCAATCGTGTAAAATTCATTGTATTGAATATGTGATACTATGTGAATGGGCGCCGGGCTTGTCGTCGCTGTGCGCGGGCGATCTACTTAAGTGTTTATATAAAAAGCTTTATGGTATTTTTTTGGACAAGAATACTAATTTTAGACAGTATCCTGTCTGTTTATCGCTGGATTTTGTCTGGATTTGCTTGTCTCTGCCCTGGCATGCGACTGCTGGCTCGGAGCGAGGAGTCTGCTGAGAGCCTATGTAATGAAATGAAGCTGCAGTGGACAATATAGGCCCCGCATGAGCGGGGCTCCATAATCTGTGCGTAGTGCTAGTTTAACTGTGTTCTTCGAGGAAGCTGGCAAACCATCCTTGCCAGCCACGTACTGCGACTTTACGTTCTTTTTTATCCATACTGGCTTGGAAGCCGTAATCGTTATCGTGGCATTGCTTGAGAATCGCAAAGGCTGAACTGCGCACTGCCTCAGCATCATCGTTAAGTGCAATAATTAATGATTTATACAGGTTGAAGTCGCTGCGATAGGTGCCGTATAATTGGAAGTCAACAATGGCTGCAATGGCTGCAATGGCGAGCAACTTTTCTGCTTCGGTTGCTTTTTTATCACTTAACTTGGCGCTCAGTGCAGCCTGTGCAGGCATGTGACGCCAATTAGCTAAATGTTTCAGGGCCTGGCCAGCGGCGAGGCGCACGGCTTCGTTTTTACTTTTAAAGAATAGTTTAGCGAGGGCATTACTGACATCGTTACTGAAATTAACTTCAGTACAGACGGCAATTGCCTTTAAGACAATAGCATCATCTTTTGAGGACAGTGCATCGACTACAAACATGCCGGCCTCGATGCCACCGATGCGCAGCAGTTCTTTAAGCAGTGCTTGATCATTCCAGAGTTCACTGGCTTCCATTTTCTTGAGTGATTTTAAAAAATCCAAATTTTCCTTATAGAGGCCACGGGTTTTATGGCGCAGTGCAAAAATCCAACGCATAATGTCTTCGCTGACGGCGGCAACCTGCGGGTCATTTTTGGCTGTCAGGTCGAGGTGGCCCGAGTCCAGGC
>CBDUFM010000377.1:0-4017 GCA_965366325.1 uncultured bacterium | reverse complement strand
TTCTACTAACCCCTGTTGCAGAACATTGCTAACTTTTTGAATACAGGGTATTTTTCTATCGCAAGGGCTGGCCGCATGAATTATTACTGCGGTCAGAAAAACAACGAACGCGTTCGTAGAATCAACTGTTAGCACCCCAAGGAAAGTATGTTCCATTTAATCCGAAATTCTGAATTAGAAGTAACTCTTGATGTTTCGGGGGCAGATGATCACCTACCATCTGTAGCATTTAATGTGGGCATTACTTGGAAAATGCCTTTTCAAAAGGCAAGCATTGAAATATTGGAGTGTTGGTTTGAATGTTCAGCAATAGATGCTTTTCACTCCGATATTAAATCTTTAGTAAGCTTGAATAGTGGTACTGCAACATTATCAGACTTGAGTCATAACCCTGTTTTTATATTTACTAAATCTGAGAATGAAGTCATTACACAAATATTTGCACAAGACACAGCCGAGATGGGTCAGATTTCTTTAAAGGTAAAAGGCTACACAAGCGAATTAACAGAAATAGCAGAAAAATTAGGGGCTTTCGAGAAATGGTGGTAAAAAGTGCTAACAAGGCCAAGCAACCTCAGTCGCTTCGCTCCTTGGACAGCCTTGCGCTTGCGCCTTTTGTGCATGGCTTCGCCATTGTTGCACAAAATTCACAATCACAAGTCTGCCGTTGTTGGCGGCGTTATGTATTTATCTAAAATGAAAACTGTACTCTTATACGGATTTGAAGGAACTTATACCGGAGGTAATGAATATGATTACCACCATCCTGAGCTCAATGAAACACACAAATGTTTGCTATTCGTAAGCCAGGAATCATCAGAGCCAAACTTTGAGTTAGCAGAGGAAGAATACAAAAAATATGGCTTTACCGACGTCACCGGTCTTAAGGGTAAAGAGTTAAACGTAGACGCCTTAAATAGTGACTCATATAAAGGCTTTTCTGGCTTCTACGAAGAAGCATTAAATGAGGGTAGCTGTCTTGTATATTATCCAAACACATAACCAGCCGCCCCATGCATGGACTTCGCAAGCTACGCTTGCTCGCCCATGGGCGGGGCGTTATGCGACTTAATATGACTACCGTTCGCTGGGTCCTTGCTATACCTGCAGCCGTTGTTGGTTGGTACACAGCAGTCTTAATAGGTATTGTCATTTACTCAATCGGTGACGCTCTCTGCCCACCGGAGCTAATGGAATCAGGTTGGTGTAATGCTAGTTGGCACCCTATATTTTTTAAATCAACATTCACCTTCTGCGCATCAATATCAGCTGCATTTGCTGTCATGGCAGGTTCTTACATGGCACCAACGCATCGCGCGCTTGTTGCCAAGCTCATATTTTTATTTGGCTCTGCTTTTGCTACCTTCTTTGCCATAAGCAGTAAAGAATATGTGGTTCTTGTTGGCGCTCTATTATGTGGTTTAGGCTCTATGTTATTCATTATTAGGCAAAGCGGTGTGTCCAATGCCGCATAACAAGGCCAGGCACGGTCGCTGCGCTCGGACTCGCGGCTGCGCCGCTCGCCCGTGCTGGCAACGTTAGGATGAAATATGGGCCCTGAGTTTTTGTCGATCCTCGAAGAAGGGAGGCATCTCAGAAGCTGGTTTATTTTTATGCCTATCTGCCTAGGGGTCCTGGCATTGATTATCTCAGCCAAAAAGTCCCGGAAGATCATCGGGCTTTTATATATTACCCTCCTGACAATCTCGTCTGTCGCAATACCTACTATTATGTTTGCGCTTTGGTGGGGCGAACTGACAGAAGTTGCTACCAGCAAAGAGGAGATACAATGGATTTACAATCATGACGGCGGCGGGCTTTTAATTTCGCCTCTGCTTGCGACAATTCTGGCATCAATATTCTGGATCATTGCGGCATCGAATTTGTTTGTTCGGGCAGTGAACTCTGAATAATTAAAGAAGTCGGAGGCATTAAATAGTGATCAGCCGCTACAATTGGTTAATAAATAATACCTCCGCCCCTTTTATTGCCTTCTATAGCAGACATCATAGTGGGCTTCATACTTTGGCTGTGGAAAATTTCCGCGCCAGAACCAGCCTTTAACAAGGCACGCTAGAGTCATCACATGGAAACGCTCCTGATTTGGCTGGCAGTAATCACCCCTTCTGTTTTGTGGGGTGCTTTTTGTGCGTTCAAAATAAAGTCAAAATACGCTGCTTATATCGCATGGGTTATCCCATGGTTTGTGTTGCTGGGGTTTATTCTGTATTCCGAATACTTTACGCCTTACCAAGGTGGCGGTGCGTCCATGTGGCCAATCGCACAGCTCGTTGGTGGCACAGTGGCCGCTGTTAGCGGGCATCAATCGTATCAATGGTTTTTAAAGCTCAGGCAGCCGCCGCAATCGTAGTCAGCCGCACATTACCTGCTGCCGCCTACTCGGCACTAATTAAAAGGGCCGGAGGGATTAAATATTTATCAGCCGCTACAATTAGTTAATAAATAATCCCTCCGACCCCTTTTATTCTTTATTCCATAAGACGGTCTAAAATGCACATTGCGCCGTTCGAGCCATCAAAAACCGAAGAGGTCGTCCGGCTTTTCACAAGCGTATTTTCTGCATCAGAAGGCGAAGCAGAAGGCCAGCGCATTGGCGCGCTGGTTTCAAACCTTGCTACCAAAACAGACCCGCGCGATTTGATGGGTTTTGTCGCAACAGATCATGCGCATATTGTCGGGTGCGTATTCTTTAGCCGTTTTACGATACCCTCTGAGAAAGTGGCTTTTATTCTTTCTCCCGTTGCTGTTGCAACCGCTGCACAAGGTGCCGGCATAGGCCAGCAACTCATCAACCATGGCCTTGATTGTTTGAGAACACTCAATGTCGATATGGTGTTTACCTACGGCGACCCGGCCTATTACGCCAAAACCGGCTTTGTGCAAATCAGTGAGCGCGCTGTAAAGGCGCCATACACATTAAGCCAACCCATAGGCTGGCTTGCACAAGCCTTGAATCATGCACCCATACAGGCCATGCAAGGCCCTACCCGATGTGTTGATGCATTGAGTGACCCAACATACTGGTAACAGGCCCGCAAACCCTTGCTGCCCTATGGCACAGCACTAGAACCCAACCCCCTACCCGCCTACAATCAAGCTTTATGCCAAGGAGAGCCGTCATGAAACAACTGCTATCTATCGCCCTGCTACTGGCATCAGCATTGGCTGTAAGCGCCCAGGCAGATAACGCCCTGCCCTCATGGGAAGAAGGCACAGCGCGACAATCGATCATCCGCTTCGTTGAAACGGTTACCAACCCTGATTCGGCCGATTACGTGCCTGCGCCTGAACGCATTGCCGTTTTTGATAACGACGGCACCTTGTGGGCAGAGCAGCCGATGTACTTTCAGCTGCTGTTTGCCATTGATCGCGTCAAGGCATTAGCATCACAACACCCGGAATGGAAAACCACCGAACCGTTTGCCTCATTGCTCAAAGGCGATGTGAAAGCGGCTTTGGCCGGTGGTGAACACGCCATTCTTGAGATTGTGATGGCCACCCACGGCGGCATGACCACGCAGGAATTCGAAGCCATTACTAGCGAATGGATCAAAACTGCCAAACACCCGGTCAGCGGCAAGCCGCTCACGCAGATGGTTTACCAGCCGATGCTGGAGCTACTGGCTTACTTGCGCGCTAACGGCTTTAAAACCTTTATTGCCTCTGGCGGCGGCATTGAGTTCATGCGCCCATGGGTAGAAGCGGTATACGGCATTCCGCCCGAACAGGTCATTGGCAGCAGCATTAAAACGCAATTTGAAATGCGCGGTGATACCCCGGTGCTGCTGCGCCTACCGGAAATCAATTTCATTGATGACAAGGCAGGCAAGCCGGTTGCCATTAACCAGCATATCGGCCGTCGTCCGATTGCCGCCTTTGGCAATTCCGACGGTGACTTGCAAATGCTGCAATGGACAATGGCCGGTGACGGTGCGCGCCTGGCGTTATACGTGCATCATACCGATGCCGAACGCGAATGGGCCTATGACCGCGAGT
>CBDUFM010000376.1:0-4021 GCA_965366325.1 uncultured bacterium | reverse complement strand
GGCTGCCCACTGTGGCAATTGGCGGCTTTGGACGCGGCCAATGCCATGGAATTGCCAGCTGGGATCTGCATCGATCTGCATCGAGGCGAGGTGATCAAGGCGGTTTTCGCCGAAATCAGTGATGCCAAGAGCTGCCAACTGCGGTAAAACCGCCGCATCTTGGGTCTTAGTGACCGCAATCAAGTGTATATCGGCCATTTGGCGTCCATATTGCGTAGCTAGGTCGTCTATATGCTGTCGCAGACGCCCTACATTGCTTGGGATATCCATGGCGGCAGCTTATGTGGCGCTAGAGCTTGCCAAGTCAGGCAGATTCGGCTGATAGCCAGTTGGATGCCCCTGCTGTGGCTAACGCAGGACCCCCTTTGAGGCCCTAAAAGCCGATAATGGGGACTTTGCAAACCCCTGTAGTGAATTAGGCTTAGCGGCCAGTTGTACTTACATTGGATTAGGAGTTTCCATGCCCATCCCTTACGTGATCGAAAAAGATTCACGCGGCGAACGTAGCTATGATATCTACTCGCGTTTGCTTAAAGACCGCATCATCTTCCTTGGCGAAGGTATTGATGACCATGTTGCTAATGTTGTGATTGCACAGCTCTTGTTTTTACAGAGTCAAAAACGCGAGACCGACATCACGCTGTATATCAATTCCCCAGGTGGCTATGTTAGCTCTGGTTTGGCTATCTATGATACGATGCAATATTTGAACTGTGATGTTGCAACGGTTTGTATCGGACAAGCTGCCAGCATGGGTGCTTTCTTGCTTGCTGCTGGTGCAAAAGGCAAGCGCTTCGCATTGCCACACAGCCGTATCATGATTCACCAACCTGCTGGTGGCGCTCAAGGTCAGGCATCTGATATCGAGATCCAAGCACAAGAAATTTTAAAATACAAAGAAGCCTTAAACGGCATCTTAGCTGAAAAAACTGGCCAAGATCCGGAAAAAGTTGCCAAAGACTCTGAACGCGATTTCTATATGTCCGCACATGAAGCACAGGACTATGGCATTATCGATAAAGTGGTCACTAAACCAGGACAAGAAGAAGTCGGATAATGACAGACGACAAAGACATACCAGACGACGAACTCGATCGTTGCACGTTTTGTACTAGGGATGCCGATCAGGTAGAACGCCTGATTTCTGGCCCCCCTGGTATCTACATTTGCAATGAGTGCGTCGAGGTATGCTCTACGTTACTGACGACGGCTGAAAAGAAAAAAGCTGGCACAGCAGAAATTGGCACCGTGCACACCCCGCGCGAAATCAAAGAGCATCTTGATCAATACATCATTGGTCAAGAGCGCGCGAAACGCACCATCGCCGTGGCCGTCTACAATCATTACAAACGCCTGAAATATGGGCGTGAAAATCCAGATGTTGAATTAGAAAAATCCAACATCCTCTTACTTGGTCCGACTGGTTGTGGCAAAACATTAATTGCTCGCAGCCTGGCGCGCCTGTTAAATGTCCCCTTTGCTATTGGCGATGCGACGACCATCACCGAAGCCGGTTACGTTGGCGAAGACGTCGAAAATTTATTACTGCGCTTAATCCAAAGTGCCGATAATGATATTGAGAAAGCCGAAATGGGCATTCTCTACATAGACGAAGTCGATAAAATCTCCAGCAGCAGCGGCAACGTCAGCATTACGCGCGACGTAAGCGGTGAAGGCGTCCAGCAAAGCCTGCTTAAATTAATCGAAGGTACGGTCTCTAATGTACCACCCGGTGGCGGCCGTAAGCACCCCGAACAAAAATACCTCCAGATTAATACGCAAAATATTTTATTTATATGTGGTGGTGCTTTCTCAGGCTTAGACGAAATCGTCAAACGCCGCATTGGTAGCAATACGGTTGGCTTTAGCGTTGGTGATAACGGTGAAAACCAATCCATGTCTGAAAAAGTCGATGACCAAGACTTCCTATTTGCCCAAGTCACACCAGATGATCTCGTCGAATTTGGTTTAATCCCAGAATTTATCGGTCGTCTTCCCGTCCTCACATCCCTTGATGCCTTGGACGAAGAAGCATTGATGAGCATTCTGTCCGAACCTAAAAATGCCGTGG
This sequence comes from uncultured bacterium, assembly GCA_965366325.1. Classification (GTDB taxonomy): domain Bacteria; phylum Planctomycetota; class UBA11346; order UBA11346; family UBA11346; genus JANQLF01. The sequence goes on along the minus strand of CBDUFM010000376.1, from coordinate 1,950 downwards.
TCAAACAATACCAAAAATTATTCGACCTCGACAATGCCGATTTAACCTTCACCACCGAAGCCCTGCGCGCGATAGCAGTCAAAGCCATTGAACGCAAAACCGGTGCGCGCGCCCTGCGCTCTATTATTGAAGATGTCATGCTCGATATGATGTTTGATCTACCAGAGAATGCCGAAGGCAAACGTAGGCATTACGTCATCACCGAATCAGTAATTAACGATGGCGTCGCACCTGAAATATCCATTGTTGAAGAAGACAAAGAGAGCGCATGACCGAAGAGGCAGATGCGGTTCTCGTAGTTAAAAAACGTAAAGTCGCCAATGTCTTTAAAGGCGAGCCGTGGGTTTATCCAAACGCGGTTGTCAAAGGTCCCGAAGAAGCCTGTTTAGTTCGTGTGCTTACAGAGGATGAACAATTCCTTGGCTGGGCCGACTACAATCCAATTGCACCTGTTCGTGCACGGATACTGCTGCGCCGTGAAGTTTGGCCCGGTGATCAGCTCTACCTGTCTGTGTTTTTAGAAAATGCTATTTCACGACGCCTACGTCTGGGCATGAGTGTCCAAGGCGGCGCATTTCGTTTGGTAAACAGTGAAGGCGACGGCTTACCGGGCTTAGTCATCGACCAATTTGGACATACCATCGTAATTGATATTTTGTCTGCCGGGATGCTTAAGCGCGTTAATACTATTCAGAGCATTCTAAAAGAATTACTCGATGACAGCGAACAGGTTGTCCGCTTTGGCGATGATTCAGCCAAACGCGAAGGCTGTGAGCCTTTACCAATGAACGATACAACGGTGCTACGCTTTGCGGAAAACGGTGTCTATTATGAGGTGCCTCTGTCACAAACGCAAAAAACCGGCTTCTTTTTAGACCAACGCCTCAATCGTCGCCTCGTAGCCCAATACGCAGCTGAACGCACCGTCTTAGACTTATTCTGCTATCAAGGTGGCTTTGCCCTAAGCGCCCTCGCAGGCGGCGCGCTAGACGCCCTTGCCGTTGATTCATCGCAACCTGCCCTAGACGCCGCCTTAGATCATGCAGAACGCAACACCCTCGATTTAGGTGTTTACCAATCTGATGTCTTTGAAGTCTTTAAGATCCTTGAACAAAAATACGATATGATTATTTGCGATCCGCCGAAACTGGCACCACGCAAAAGCAATAAAGACAAGGCTCTCAATGCTTATCGTCATTTAATTAAAGGCTGCCTACAGTCATTAAATGAAAATGGCCTGCTGCTTATCTGTAGCTGCTCACAAAGCATTCAGAATGATGATTTACGTGAAGTAGTCTTACAACAAGCGAATAAAATGAATATGCGTTTTGATGTCATCGCGATGACTAATCAACCGCCTGATCATCCTTGGCCGCTGGCTTTTCAGACGGGTCGCTATCTGAGCTCTCTGTTGCTGGAACTTCGCTCGGTAAGCTAGACTCAGTTTCCTGCGCTGCATTCGTTGCTAGAGGCGCCACCGCCTCTTGAGCAGCCAAATGCGGTACGGCTAAAGCACTACTGCCCTCATCCAGTCCATGCACGGTTTTTTCCCAGTAATGTGGTTTCACAATTAACTGCCACAGCGCCTTCCACGAAGCGATACTCATTAAAACCCAGTATAAGGGACTGAGAAAAGCCGCCCAGAAGAGCCCCTGCTGATCCTTGCGCGATCCATACAGACAAGCAATTAGAATAAACAAAAAGTTGGCTGCAAATAAGAGACACGACAAGGTAAATAAAATTTGGCTAGCCATAGACCAAACGGGATCCTCATATGGATCCAGAAACAGCATCGGCCATGACCAACGATCACCAATGGCATCACGAGTCGTTAGTAAATCCACAAGACCATAACCAGCCTGTAAATCAACACCAAGTGAAACCATCCATGCCAATAAAATTGCCCACAATATGGGATTAAACACCGCCAGTATCCCAACACTAGAGACC
>CBDUFM010000375.1:0-4023 GCA_965366325.1 uncultured bacterium | reverse complement strand
AACTTGGCGCCGGTGCTTTTTACCGGGGAACAGGCTGGTGGACAGCTAACAACGACCACTGATGTTGAGAATTATCCGGGTTTCCCTGAGGGTATCATGGGTCCAGAATTGATGGGGCGCTTTGAAGAGCAGGCCACGCGATTCGGCACCACGGTGAAAATGGGCTGTAAGGTTACGGAAATTAAGGCCATTGATGGCGGCTTTAGTTTGAGCTGGGAAGATATGTATCAGGGCACCAATGAGAGTGCTGAATTTCGCACGGTGATAGTTGCTACGGGTGCGAGTGCACGCCATCTGGGTATTGATGGCGAAAAGCCGTTTTTCGATGGCAGTGGCTCGCATCATGGCGTGACTGCCTGTGCTACCTGCGATGGTGCCTTGCCGCTCTACCGCGACCAAGAGGTCTGTGTCGTTGGTGGTGGGGATACTGCTTGTGAGGAAGCGATGTTCATGACGCGTTTTGCCTCCAAGGTCCATTTGATTCATCGCCGTGATGAGCTGCGCGCGTCAAAAATCATGGCTGATCGTGCCTTGGCTCATGAAAAGATCACTCCTATTTGGAACAATACGGTTACGGCTTATAATGTAGATGAGCAGAATCGGGTGAGTGGTGTAGTAATGGAGAACACGCAAACTGGTGAGAAATCAGAACTTAGCGTGAAGGGTGTGTTCTTGGCGATTGGCCATGTGCCGAATACGGGGTTCTTGAAGAGCACTGGTGTCACCTTGGACGAGACCGGCTACATCGAAGTTGTTGACGGCTGTAAGACCAACATCCCAGGCTTGTTCGCAGCAGGTGATGTGCGCGATACGGTCTACCGTCAGGCGGTTACTGCTGCTGGGATGGGTTGTATGGCTGCGATTGAGGTCGAACGTTACATCGAAGCTCTTGATAGCTAAGCGATTAGCGCATTTTGACTGTTACCCGCTCGCCTTACGCAGGCACTGTTTCTGGGCACCTACGACTTGTAACCACGCTAGTTTGTGGTTACAGTCAGCAGCTATCACCTAAAGGCATTCTATGACGGAAAATGCAGAATCTTCTGGTGCCAGTGACCTACCGCCGCTGCCAGGATTTGGTTCAGATGTAGACAGTAATGCGGCTCCTTTTGGGGACGCAGAGCCAGAGATCCTTGCGCCGCCAAGCAAGCGATTTGCTAGGGGTGCTGACGCCCAAGCTGCTGAGCCGGGTATTTTACCGCCGTCTTTAATGGATGATGATGACGAGGATTTCGAGCCGGGTATTTCTCCGCCAAAAACCGAAGCCCGCGCAGCCAAAAGCAAAGAGCGTGACGAATTTTTAGGGCGCACCTTTGGTGGTTATGAATTGGTCGAAACCATTGGCCATGGTGGTATGGGAACGGTGTACAAAGGTCGTCAGGTAAGCCTCGATAGAACCGTTGCTGTTAAGTTATTGCTGCCCGCATTAGTTAATAACGAAGAATTTATTCGCCGCTTTGAGCGCGAAGCCAAAAGTATCGCCCGTTTGTCGCATCCCAATATTGTGGCTGTTTTAGATTTTGGGGTGAGCGATGATGGTGTTTATTACATGGTTATCGAGTATGTGCAGGGCACCAGTTTATCGGCAATGATTGCCGATAAACTGATGATGAGCTTTGAAGAATATCTTCCGGTTGTGAGTCAGTGTCTGGCGGGTTTGGACCATGTGAGTCGTCACGGTGTAATCCATCGCGATATTAAACCTGATAATATTTTGGTCGATGAAACGGGTATTGCAAAATTAGCGGACTTCGGTTTAGCTAAAGATGTATCTGAAGACAGTAATGAGACGGATTTAACGGCAGTCGGCAGTGCTATGGGTACGCCAGCCTATATGAGCCCCGAGCAATGCATGGGTCGTCCCTTAGATGTGCGTTCTGACATTTATGCATTTGGCGTTACGTCCTACTTGGCCTTAACTGGTGAAAAACCATTTAAAGGTAACTCCGGTTTTGAGGTGATGACCAAGCAGCGTGAATATGTACCACCGGCTCCGCGCGAATTAAATCCTCAAATTCATCAAAAAGTTTCTGATTTAATCATGCGCATGCTTGAGAAGAAGGCGCAAGATCGCTTTCGGGATGCGGATGAATGTCGACAGGCATGGCTGCAAATAGGTGAAGAACTAGGGGTGCTAATTCCTAGTAATATGCGTTCCGGTGAATGGCATGCGCATGATGGTATGAGTGATGCGGCGATCCCAGTACCCGTCGATCCGAATATCGCATCTATTCCAACTGATGTTCCGCAGCCCGTACAGGTGGATATGGGTTTACCGCCGATGCAGGGCGAGTCAGAAGATCCATTTGCCAATGCTGATAGAGGTGCGCCAATGTCAGCTGCGCCAGGTATAGTGCCGAGTGATCGCCAAGTTGCGAGTCAGAGTGTGCGTCGTGCACCGACTGCTCCCATACCAGCGAACGCGCCACCGCCACCACCGCCACCACCGCCAAGTATGAATCAGGCTCCACCGGCTCCCCCGCAGGCTAATAATCAACCGGGTGTCTCGTCGGATTTTCGCCGTAGTCACAGTGATAGTTTTGATGCCAGTGAAATGCGTACCTGCTCGCAATGCGGAACACAGTCGCGTATCTCCTACAGTCGCTGCCAAAATTGTGGTTACGACTTCAGTTTAGATTCTGTTGGTTCATTAGACGAACAATTAAAACGTGCTGATGGATTGGTGAAACAGGGGAAATTAAAAGAGGCGATGACGCTCTTTAATAAACTTGCCGACCAGACCGATGATAGAAAACTGCGCAGCGTAATTCGTAGTAAAGAACGTGGTGCACGCAAAGCCTTTGAAGATAAAATTTACGACCGCGTTTCTAAGCAAAGTCAAGAGCTCGCTGCTCAAGGTGATATCAAGGGAAGCATCGGTGTTTTAGAGCGTGAAATAGGCTCAGCTGATTCCTCTGAATTAAGTACACGCTTAGCGAACCAGGTTGACTCCTTAAAATCGACTTTGAAAAAGAAGAAACGTCGTCGTCGCTCGGTTTTATTTGTGTTATGTGTTATTGCTGGTGTTGCCGCGGCGGCGTTTGTGTACCGCGAGCATATTCCATTTCTCAATGAGTTCTTGAAACCGTATTTAGAGCAAATGAGTGCTGATGCTGATGGACCAGCTACATCTTCTGTAGCTCCAAGTGTTGAGGTAGAGGCGGACGCGGTCGTTGAAGATGATGCAGCAAGCACAGGGGCAGTTGAGTGAGCGATATACGGTGCCCCAACTGTAATGCTGCGCACGATGGGTCGACGGATGCCAATGGTTGGGCGACCTGTAAGGAGTGCGTTCATTTATGGAATCTGCGCGCACAGATAGAGAAAAGTAAAACGAGCCCTGCACATGCGGAGGCGAAAGGTAAAGAAAACCCATCTAGTCCTGTGCATAAAGGTGCCGATAGCAAAGAGGCTTTGAGTGAGAGTTTGCCAAGTCCTGAGCTGCGCGAGATGGCAACTGATGCGCCAGCTGCCCCAAGCTCTGAGCAGGCGGGCGGTAATAGATCGTTGAGCGGTTATTTTCCAGATGAAAATGTACCCAAGAAAACAGCTGCCTTAACGAAGAAAAAAGAGCATTTTAGTGAATCAGCCTTAGGTCGTATTGAAAGTGAAGCGGTTGAAGTTGAATCAAGTGGTCTGCCTGCAAATAGCACGATGTTGAGTGTTGAGGAAGAAGAAAAGCAAAAGAAGCAGCAGGAGCTAGAAAGACAGCAGAAACAACAAAAACAATCTGACGACGAAAGTCAGGAAATTCATAGTGATTTCCCGGATATGAAAACGCGCTTTACTGATAATTCAGAAAATGAAGGCGATATTAATTGTCCGGTTTGCGGTGCGAGTTTTCAGTTTGGCAAAGATGGTGGCGAGGCGACCTGTCCGCATTGTGATACGTCGTTTAATGTGAATACGGGGCGCTACAAAGTCGGTACAGGTAAAGATAGCGAGCCGATTAGCGATACGATTGAAACCTATGCTGGGCAAATTATTGGTGGTTGTAAAATTGGCCAGAAATTAGGCGAAGGT